>NZ_JBIUCF010000012.1:0-273295 GCF_044593615.1 Nonomuraea sp. NPDC051941 | reverse complement strand
CGCCGTATTGCAGAGGACACAATCCGCTATGTCGGATCAATCACCTCTGTTGCCGATCGCGGCAAATGTGCAGCTCAAAGGTTAAACCTCAAGCTTAGTGATCGGCGCGGCCGGTCGCACCGGCAAGCACGTCCTGGCGCAGGGCATCAGGCGCGGGCACGAGATCACGGCCTTCGCCCGCCGTCCGGACTCGTTGCACGACCTTCCGGGGCTGACCGGCGTACACCAGGGCGACGCCCACGACCTCGACACCGTGCGCACGGCCGTACAGGGCCAGGACGCGGTGATCGCCGCCGTCGGCGGGAGTCGCATCGCGAGCAACCTCATCGCGGCCATGCGGGAGCGCGGCGTGTCGCGGCTGGTGATGACCAGCAGCCGCTCGGTGCCCGCCACCCGTCCGCGTCTCGCGGTCGCCCTGGCCTGGCTGTTCTTCCGCGAGGCGTACGTGGACCTCGCGCGGGCCGAGGGCATGCTGCAGGTCAGCGGCCTGGACTGGAGCATCGCACGCGCCACCATGCTCAATGACAAGCCGCCGTCCGGGCGGGTGCACGTCGACTTCGAGGCCAACGCGACCGGTGGCGCGATGCAGCTGTCCCGCGCCGACTATGCGATGGCGCTGCTCGACACCGTCGAAAACGCCGATCTCATCGGCAAGGCGCTGGGGATCTGCGGACCTCGGTAGCAGCCGCCCCAGCTGAGGAAGCAGAAAGGTCATCCATGAAACACGGCATCAACTACGACACCGGATTCCTGCCTGGAGAGCAGCTGTCGCGTAAGACGTTCGACGTGGAGGCCGTCAGGCGCGACATGCGCACGATAGCCGATGATTTACATTGCTCCGTGGTCCGCGTCTCAGGCAGGGATCCTGAGCGGCTGAGCGTGGCCGCCGGGGAAGCGGCCGCGGCCGGTCTGGAGGTGTGGTTCGCGCCGTTCCCGGTTGACCTCACGCCCGAAGAGACCATGGACTGTCTGATCGAGTGTGCGGAGCGGGCCGAGGCGCTGCGCGGGAACGGCGCCGAGGTGATCTTCGTGGCCGGGTGCGAGATGAGCGCGTACTGCGGCGGTTACCTGCCCGGTGACACTTTCCTCGATCGATTCGAAGCCATGCGGGGCGGGCCGGAATTCTGGGCGTCTCTCGGTCCGATCATGCAGCGGCTCAACGGCCGGCTGGGCGAGGTGGCCGAGGCCGTGCGGAAACGATTCGGGGGCCGCGTCACCTACGCGTCCGGGCAATGGGAGCTCGTCGACTGGTCCCCGTTCGACCTGGTCGGTGTCGGGGGCTACCGGGCGGCGTACAACGCCGGTCGATTCCGTGAGGACCTGCGCCGGCATTTCGCGCACGGCAAGCCGGTCGTCGTCACCGAATTCGGGACCTGCGCCTACACCGGCGCAGGCGAGCTCGGCGCGATGGCGTGGCAGCCGCCGAACGCGGCCGTGCGAGACGAGGGCGAGCAGGTGCGTTACTTCACCGAATTGCTCGACCTCTTCCACGACGAGGGCATCGACACGGCGCTCTGGTTCACGTTCGCGGCATTCACTCTGCAGGGCGAGCAGGACCTCAGCTCTTACGGCGTGGTGAAAATGCTCGACGAGACCCGGTGGACGCCCAAGGAAATCTTCCATGCCATGGCCGCCAGATACGCGCGCGCATAACGTCGCGGTGCTTCAGCGCCGTCAACGGCGGGCGTAGCCGCCCAAGGCAGGTTCCAGCAGGCCGAATGCGCGGTCGGCGGTGTCGGCGAGTATCGCGAAGATCTCGTCGGAGGTCCTGCCTTCGAGGACCAGTCGCTGCCCCTCGTAGAACAGCAGCCGGTCCACGGCGGCGAGCTGGGCGGCGGCGAGTGTCGTCGTGATTCCCGCATCGCCGGTCTCGTCGGCCAGCACGGCCACCAGAGCGTGCTCGGCCTGCTCGTGGATCTGCCGGAGGCGGGCGCGGAGCGCCGGGGTGTCGCGCACCAGGCGCTGCCAGGCGATGTCGTCGTCGGGGATGAGCGGGTCGCGCCGGCGTACCCGTTCGAGATAGTCGCGGCGCAGGGCGGCCAGGGCGGACTCGCCCGGCTCGCGCTGTCCGACCGCCCGGGTGAGCGTGGTGACGTGTTCCTCGCCCATGTCGAGGACGAGGTCCTCCTTGAGGGGGAAGTAGTTGGTGACCGTCATCTTGGCCACGCCCGCGGCGCTCGCGATGTCGGCGATCGTCACCTTGTCGAAGCCGCGCTCCTTGAAAAGCTGGGTGGCGGCGAACGCGGCGGACCAGGATCGTCCGTCGCCACCACTGTCCTCGGCACCGTCCTCGGCGCCGGGCTGCTGCTGGTCGGCGGTTACGTCATCCACGCGCTGCGGGCCGGCGACGCGGCGATGATCGACGTGCGGCTGTTCGCCCGCCGTGGCTTCGCGGCGGCGACCGGGACCTCGTTCCTGCTCGGCGCCGCGCTCTACAGCTCCATGGTCCTGCTGCCGCTCTTCTACCAGCAGGTCCATCACACGGACGCGTTCCGTACCGGCCTGCTCCTCATCCCGCAGGCGCTCGGCGCCGCCGTCGGCGCGTTCGCCGCGGGACGGCTCGCCCACCGTTACGGCGCGCGCGCCGTCGTACTCACCGGCCTCCTGCTCATGGCCGCGGGAACGGCCGTGTTCACCCAGGCGGGCGCGGGACCGGCGGCGTGGTCACTGAGCGTGTCGCTGGTGGTCCAGGGGCTCGGCCTCGGAAGCGTGATGGGTCCTACGATGGGAGCCGCCTACGCGTCTGTCGACGAGCGGGAAACGCCGCGCGCCGCGAGCGCCTTGAACGTCCTCAACCGGATCGGCGGATCACTGGGCACCGCGATCTTCCTGATCGTGCTGGAGAATCAGCTCGCCGGCGCCCACGCCGGCCCCGAGTCCGCGTTCGGCGTCACGTTCGGCTGGGCGCTGGCCCTGGCAGTGCTCGCCCTCGTCCCCGCGGCGCTGTTCCCTCGGAGGAGAACGCCGCCATCCTGAGCCGGCCGGCTACTTCGGTCCTGCGCTTCCGCGATCCTGTCGCAGGGATCGGAGCACCGCATGGATGGACGGCCGCCGGTCGGCATCGGTGCGCCACACCGCGTAGATGTGGCGGGTCAGGCGTGGCCGCACCTCGACGAAACGGACCCCGTCGGGGACGGGGTCACGGCCGAGTCTGGGAATGATCGCTACGCCGAGGCCGGCGGCGACGAGGGCCAGTTGGGTGTGGTGTTCGCCGGCGGTGTAGGCGATATCCGGTTCGGCCCCGCGAGCACGCAGCGTTTCCACCAGCCAGGAGTTGCAGATCCAGCCGTCACTCCAGGTGATCCATGGCTCGCCGGCGAATTGCTCGATCTCCACGGTGGTCCGCGAGGCCAAGGGGTGCCCCTCCGGCACCGCGATGTCGGCGACGTCGTCGAGCAGCCTGGCCCTGCTCAAGTTGCCGGGCAGGGACAAGGGAGAGTCCCACCAATCCTGGACGATGGCCATGTCCAGATCGCCGCGGCTCACCCCCGGCACCGCTTCGTGCGGCTCGCACTCCTGCAACATGATCCGCAGCCGCGGGTGATCACGACGGAGATCCCGCAGCGCGGGCGGGACCAACCCCCGCGCGGCCGTCGCGAAGGCGGCAAGCGTCAGCTGCCCGGCGACGACGCCACGGCAGGCCTCCAGGTCCGCCTCGGCCCGTTCGGCCAGCGCCAATATCTGCCCCGCGTGGACGGCGAGCAACTCGGCGGCCTCGGTGAGACGCACGCCGCGGCCCTTGCGCTCCAGCAGGCGCTGCCCGACCTCTTGCTCCAGTTTCGCCATCTGCTGGGAGATCGCCGAGGTGGTGACATGCAGGATGTCCGCGGCTGCGGTGACCGACCCGTGGGTGGCGATCGCGTACAGAGTACGAAGCCGATCCAGATTCAACATCTTAGAAATGCTACGCAATATGTGGCAGAAAGAGTCGCTTGTCCTTTGTAATTGCGTACGGCAAGGTGCTGGCTATGGCTGACGAGACCATTGACATCGGTGGAGACCTGTCTGTGCGCCGGCTGGGGTTCGGCGCGATGCGGCTGACGGACTGGGGGCCGCCCAGGGACAGGCCCGCCGCGATCGCGGTGGCGCGGCGAGCCGTCGAGCTCGGCGTCACCCTTGTCGACACCGCCGACGCGTACGCCCTGGGCGCCAATGAGGAGCTGCTCGCCGAGGCGTTGCACCCGTACCCATCCGGCCTGGTCATCGCCACCAAGGCGGGGCAGAGTCGCCCGGGGCGCGACCGTTGGAAGCCGCTGGGCCGCCCGGAGTACCTCATCCAGCAGGCCGAGCTTAGCCTTCGCCGCCTCCGGCTGGAGCGGATCGAGCTCTTCCAGCTCCATCGTGTGGACCCCCAGGTCCCCTTCGCCGAACAGCTGGGGGCGCTCAAGCAACTGCGGGACGACGGCAAGATCCGCCACATCGGACTGTCGGAGGTCGGCGTCGCCCAGCTTGAGGAGGCCCGCCGGACGGTGCCCATCGCCAGCGTGCAGAACCTCTACAACCTCGCCGACAGGCGGCACGAGGACGTGCTCGACTACTGCGGGGCCGCGGGCATCGCCTTCATCCCCTGGTTTCCGGTGGCCGGCGGAGCGCACGCCCTCGCGGGAGGACCGCTTGCCCAGGTCGCACAGCAGATCGGTGGCACCCCCGCGCAGGTGGCACTCGCCTGGCTGCTGGCCCGCTCACCCGTCACCTTGCCGATCCCCGGCACCAGCTCCGTCGTGCACCTGGAGGAGAACATGGCGGCCATGGACATCAGGCTGACCGATGAACAATTCGGCCGCCTGGATGCGGTGTGGCGCGAAGCCCAGAGCCTGGAGCCGGCCGGTTGACCGGTCTGTTCGCCTGGCGAGGCCACAGGCGGACTGTTCACGGGCGGGCCGGCTGCTCCAGGCCTGTCTACGTGGGGTGGAGCTCCGCCAGGCCGAAGCCGAGGTGGCTGTACAGCTCCAGCTGGTCGTAGTACTCGCGGTGCGAGATGATCTTCCCGTTCTCGACGAACGTGGCGCAGGTGGCCCGGACGGTGATGCGGCGGCCCGTTCCCGCGATCTCTCGCCCGTCGGGCAGCAGCAGGGGGCCCTTGTGGGTGCCGGTGTACGTCCATTCCGTGACGGCGGGGTTATCGCAGTCGCCGAGTTCGTACCAGGCCGTCATGTGGAAGTCGGGGAACGCCTTGAGAATCTGCTCGTGGAGCCACGCGATCTGGTCATGTCCTTCCGCGACGCCCGCAGGCGAGACGTACACGGCGTCCGGACTGTAGCAGGCGAGCACCCTCGGCAGGTCGTGCGCATTGACCGCGTCGGCCAGCTGGTGTTTGAGATCCCAGAAGGTGGTCATGGGGCCTCTGAAGTGGGTTAGGTCGTAGTTTGACCACTCACGTTACCGAGAGGCAGGTAAGCCGCCGGTCATGGCCGCGTGAGATAGGGGCCAAGGCGGCATGTGCCCGATCCATCCGCGGTCGGGCGAAGGCGTCGTGTCCGGGGAGGTCGTTCCGTGCACGGGGCCCGACGTACGCGCGGCCCCCGGGCTCTACCGCGAGAGCTTTCCCGCCGCGACTGCGGGGCGTGGGCCACTTCCCCTTCCTGGAGGCGCCCGTAGAGGTCAACGATCGGGTTCTTCGTTTTCTGGCGAGGTAGCGCCGACCACGTGCGGTCAGAGCCGGGATTCTGACCGCCCCACGAGTCCTGGTCCTGCCGGATTCCGGTCCTGATCGGAACGACGTGCGCCACTCGGAAGGACGGCGATCAGGTCATCGGTCTGGGCCTGATCACCGTCCGTGGTCGTCCGCATCGGTGGCGGTGGACTCATGTGGCAGCACGTCGCGGGCCGCATACTCGGCGTCGGCGGTGATAGCGTCCGGTCCCGACTCCCCCATTCAGAATGAGCCGCAGACGCTGACGATCGGACAGGAATATGGCCGAATTCGCCTTCAGTTTGGTAGAGGTCTTCAGCCGCACGCCGATGAGCGGAAACCTGCTGCCGGTGATACACGGAGCGGACGCTGTCGACACATCGACGATGGCCCTGATCGCCCGCCGATTCCTGCAGCCCGAGACGTCGTTTCTCGTGGCCTCTGATGACCCCTGGTGCGACTACACGCATCGAATCTTCACGGTCGCGCGCGAGGTTCCCTTCGCCGGGCATCCGTCGCTCGGCGCCGCGGCCGCTCATGTCTGGCATTCCGGCCTCGGTTCGACCGAGCTGACACAGCAGACCATGAGCGGCCGCCAGCGACTCGTCGTCGAGTCGGCAGGCGATGAAGCCATGGTGGCCATTGCCCAGAATTCACCGGTTTTCGGGGCGACCGTATCGTCTTCACATGTTCTCGCGGCGCTCGGAGTCGCACCGGAGGACGCCCACCCCGAACTGCCGGCGCAAATAGTGTCGACCGGGCTGCCCGCATTGATTCTGCCGCTGCGCGAAGTCTCCGCACTGGCTCGCGCGACTTTGGATCGCGATTCCCTGTACAAGGCGCTTGAGGGTTTCGCCGAGCCGGACAGTCTGAACTGCTATCTGGTGGCCGAAGAAGGTCCCGGACGGTGGCGCTCCCGCTGCTTTGCCTTGGACTTCACGACCGGCGAGGATCCGGCTACGGGGTCAGCCGCGGGGGCGTTCGGCGCGTATCTTCGCGAGCACACCGGGCAGGCTCGGATGACGATTGATCAAGGCATGGAGATGGGATTCCCCAGTCAAATCATCGTGGACGTCTCCGGTGAGATCATGGTGAGCGGGCTGGTGCGATTCTTCGGAAAGGGCATGATCAAGCTGCCCTCGCATTGAGCCGGCCGGGCGCGCGCTGGTCGCACGCCGGTTCCACGTCCGCCCGGAGGCGGGCCCTTCGACCGTGGTGACGTCGCCGTCCTCGACGGTGAGCGCCAAGTGGTGAGTGGTCAGGTGGGGAAATCGGTGTCGCGGCCGAGGGGCTCCAGGCGGTCGAGTTCGTCGAGGCGGGCGCGGAGCTTGGCGCGGATGCGGTCGAAGGAACGGGCGCCGAGGGGAAGCCGCAGTGGCGGGGTGTCCAGGTTGACGGCGGCGACGATCGCACGGGCGGCGCGAACCGGGTCGCCCGGCTGAGCGCCGTGCTGGGCGACGAAGGTCGCCTTGGCCGGTTCGATGACGGGCCGGTAGTCGTCGATGGGAGTGGCCCAGCGGAACGAGCGGCCGGCGAAGTCGGTGCGGAACGGGCCGGGTTCGACGATGGTGACGCCGATCCCCAGATGCTCCAGCTCGGCGGCGAGCCCCTCGGAGAGTCCCTCCAGCGCGAACTTGGTCCCGCCGTAGGCGGTGCCGCCCAGCATGGTGGTCACCCCGCCGACCGAGGACATCTGCACGATGTGCCCGGATCGCTGGGAGCGCATGGCCGGCAGCACCGCGCGGGTCACGTCGATGGCGCCGAAGACGTTGGTGTCGAACTGGCGCCGCAGCTCCTGATCGGTGATCTCTTCCAGGGCGCCGCGCATGGCGTATCCGGCGTTGTTGACGAGCACGTCGATCCGGCCGAACGCCTCCAGCGCGGCATCGACGGCACGGCGGACGGCGACCGGATCGGTGACGTCCAGGTCCAGGGCGAGGACCCGGTCGCCCGCCTGCTCGGTCAGACCGGTGAGGGTGGCGCGATCGCGCGCGGTGGCCACCAGCCGGTCACCGTGCTCCAGCACGACGTGGGCGAGCGCTCGGCCCAGCCCGGTGCTGGTGCCGGTGATGAACCACACCTTGCCGGAAGAGGCTGAGGTGATCATGTGAGGGTCCTTTCCAGGTCGTGATCGGCGGGGTGAGCATCCCGGTAGACTTTGCTTTGGGACTCAAAGTTTGAGACTCAAAGCAAAGTAGCTTGATACTCAAAGGACGTCAAACGTGAGACCTGACCCCGCACCCGCAGGCGACTCGGTCGCCGCCGAGATTGACGCCTGGATCTCCCAGATGGCCGACGCCGACCCCGTCACCGAGGCCGCCCGGCAGCGCATCGGCCGCATCTCCCGCCTGTTCGAACACCTCCTGGCCGACGTCGCCACCGCCAACGACCTCACCCCCGGAGACTGGACCGCCCTGTCGGCCCTGCAACGCTCCGGCCCGCCCTACGAGCGCACCCCCAAGCAACTGGCCGACGAACTCGGCGTCACCGCCGGGACCATGAGCGTGCGCATCGACCGCCTCAGCAAGGCCGGGCTGGTCGAGCCCGTCCCCGCCGTCGACGGCCGCAGCCGCCCGGTCCGCCTCACCGAGCTGGGCCGGCGGCGCTGGAGCCAGGCCACCCGTGACCGCACCACTCGCGAACAGCGCCTGCTCACCGACGCATTGGCGTCCGACGACCTCGATCAGCTCAATCGACTGCTCGCCCAACTGCTGGCCCGCCTGGAGGACGAGTTCGGCCCGGCGCCTCGCCATCAACAAGCTCGGTAGATGTCCGGTCGGTGACCTGTGCGGTGCTCATCAAGAGGCTTCAGCCGCTTCTTCCCGCACCACCGGCGGCTGGATTCCCGAAAATGAACGCCCCTCTGGGATAGGGCGACGGCGCGGTTCGCCGACGATGCCCTGCCGGAGCCCCGCGCCGTGCCGGAGCCCGCAGGCCGGAACCGCGCGAGGCGGCACGCTCAGGACGGCCCGTACGTGCAACCCCGCGCCCATCAGCCTATTGAGCCCGGCGATCGCGGATGGGCGCGGGCCGGTTGGCCAGGTCGAGGTCGTGGACGTTGAGGCGAGGACCATCGCGGCGAGTGAGCCTCACCCGAGCAGAGCGTCCTCCCCGTTCGGCGTGCGTCTCCTCAAGCGGTGGGTGACCCTTCACTCGAGCGGTAGGGCGTGCCGTCCGGCAACCTGGCGGATCTCCTCCAGCGGGTACGGCGTCTTCCTGCTCTCACTCTGCAGATCGTGGTAGAAGCCGTTCAGCACGGTGGCCAGTGGGCTGTGCCGCGACAGCAGGGTCGCGACCCCGCCGGGCACGCCGGTCGGCCGCTCTCCTGCCGCCCATTCCCGCACCAGTTCGCGACGCCCCGGCCAGTCGACGCCGTGGAAGGCGCCGGCCAGCCAGTTCACCAGGTACGTCAGCGTGTAGGTGCGGTCGAAGGTGAGGTGCCGGCGATAGAAGGCCTGTTCCTCCTCTGACAGGTCGAACCGGGTCGACACGGCCAGCCCGAAGTCGGTCAGGTAGAAGTGGTGCCCGTCGGTGAGGATGTTGTCGAAATGCGCGTCGAAGTGCAGGAGGCCGCCCGCGTTCATGAAGGACACGGCCTCACGCAGCCCGTGGTCCGCCAGGGCGCAGGCGCGGTCGGCGTCGCCCGCGCGCACCCGCTCGTCCAGCCACTGGTGCAGGTTGTATGGGAAGTACTCCAGGAAGAGCGTCAGGCTCGCCGGAGCCTCTGCCAGCGCTTCGAGGCGGCGGCGCACGCCGGGCGCGCTCTCCCAGAAGATGACTGCCCGATCGATGTCGGCCAGCTCTTCGTACAGCGGGGCGGGCTCGGCGTTGGGCAGCACCCGCCAGTGATACAGCAGCGGGAAGCCAGGGAACCGGCCGGTCAGCACCCACTCGGTGGTCATCGTGTGCGCGGCCAGCTCGCGCCAGGCGCCGAAGCCGGGCGAGCCGATGCCGTACTGGCAGAAGGGCGGCAGCCCGAACAGGTTGGCCGTCGAGTGCGGGTGGCGCAGTTCGGGCTCGGTGAGGGGCACGCGTTTGACGAAGACCGAGGTGCCGCCGACCGCGAGCCGAGCGGACGCCCCGCCGATGCCGGTGCCGAGGGGTACGGCCTCGCGCTCCAGCAGCTCGGCCAGTTCCCGGTCGTCGTAACGGGCCATGGCCGTGGAAACGTCACGGTGGGTGATCAGCCGGGTGTCCGTCATCCTGATCACTTTACTGACCGATGACGGCCGCCCTTGCCTGGCGACCACCGTGCCGCACTGCTTGCCGAGCTCGGCGAGCTGGTCGTTGACCTCTTGCCAACCGTGTACCGCGGGACCGTGGCCCATCCGTTACCCGCTCCCGGAATGATCACATTCCATGAAGAAGACGATCACAGTTCTGGTTACCGGCTGCGCTTTTCTGGTGACCGCCGCTCCCGCGCAGGCTGCGCCCAAGGATCCCGTCCGGGCTCTGAAGAGCAAGCTGGTTTCCGGGCACGGCGTACGGTTCACCGAGACCACCACTCTCATCGGAGACGGCAAGGTCAAGCTGCAGAGCCGCAAGGGAACGTTCCAGTTCAACGCCAAGGGCATCGCCGCCTCAGACATCACCTGCAAGACGGGCCCCGCCGAGCCTGAGCGGACCATCAGCGTCGGCAAGATCAGCTATACCTCGGGCGGCATCTGGAAAGAGCGCCTTCCAGATGGCAAGACGTGGCTCAAGACCGGCGGCATGCCCGGCGGCGCCGGCGGTTTCTACGGGCAGGTCATCAACCCCGCGGAGCCGGGAACGTTATCCGCGCTGATCAAGAAAGGCAAGCTGAGCGGAAGCACCATCACAGGAAAGATCACGTTCAAGGAACTGGAGAAGGTGTCGCGCTGGTTCGACGCGTCGATCCCGCTGCGCATGCACGACGACACGAAAGTCACCTACACCCTCAGCCTCACCTCGGCCGGGCTCGTGAGCAGGGTGAGGAGCTCGTACGCGGCAACGGGAGTAATCGACAAGAGCGGTTTCGACGGCAAGACGATCACGATCGACAGCCGCTTCACCGGGTGGGGAGGCAAGGTGTCGATCAAAGCGCCGGACCCGGAGACGGTGACCGCTGACACGGGTTCCTGATTGTTCCACTGACCGGGCCTGGGCCTTTCGTAGATGAGCGATGTGTCGCAGCGGGCCATCTCACCCGTTTCCGCGACTGGTGCGCCCGCTGCACCGACTGCTCCCTGCGCGGCACGGACGCCGGTAAGGCGCGGGACGAGCTCGTCGCAAGGGTGCGCCGCGCGCCCCTGCCGGCGTCTACAACCCTCTCGGCCGCCGGTTGTGGGCCATCGGCAGCCATGCCAGACCATTCGAGGAACGCGAGGAGGCCCGCGCCGCCGGGCCCGGATGACCCGGACCGTTCGCACTTGGCGGCAAGCGCTCCGGCGGGATGACACGTGAAAGTTTCAGTTCGAAAATCCCAGGATGAGCCCCTGATCGGGAATGGCGGCAGGTGAAGCCGTGGTCGGTGCGCAGGCTCTGGCGCAGGCCGGTTCCCGCATTGACCCCGGTCTTCCGAGAGAGGTACCTCCGAGGGGAAGCGTTCCTCGGTGCCGGGCCGTGCCCGCTCCTGCCGAAGGGTTGGTCATGACGAGACGACGTACATCGCGGTTGGCTCGGGTGACGGCGGCTCTCGCCGGAGCGATCGTATTGATCGGCACGTACGCCTCCCCCGCGCAAGCGACGATCATTGCGTGCGAGTGGGAGAAAGTCAGCTCGTGGACCGACGGTTTTCAGATCAAGGTCACCCTCATCAACGACCCGATGCCGGTCGACGGCTGGACGGCCACCTGGACGTGGGACGACGGCACCAAGGTCACCAACGCGTGGGATGCGATCGTGACCCAACCAGGCCAGAGCATGTCGGCCGGCAACCAGTCGTACAACGGCTATATCCCGCCTGACGGCCGGGTGAGCTTCGGCTTTCTGGCCACCGGCGTCAGCGACGGCCACGGCGGCGGCCTGAGGGTCAACGGCGGACCCTTGTTGCCGTGCTGAGCTGCCCGCACCGGCAGCTCGTCGCGAGCCTGCACGACCGGTTCCATTGCGGCGCACCGCAACACTGGCGAACAGTAGCGTCCCTTTCCATGGCCAACACGAAGGACCACGGGTTGGCCAAGTGATGTGCGCACTCGACCGCCAATAACCCCAATCCTCGAACGCGTTCTCAGACCGCTCGAACTTCGGCGAGCCGCTTGACCGCGAACTCGTCGTCCCAGAAGATGGCGGCTTCCCTTGCGGCCGACGCTTGCGCGGCGATGTCGTACGCGCCGTCGTCCAGCCCGGCGGCGTTGTCGGGCAGCACGAGGCGGGGACGTCGACGTGCGACTCGTCCCAGTCGATCAGCGCGGCTTGATTCGCGGTCATGCGGACGTTGCCAGGGTTGTTGGGGTCGCCGTGGACGACGCATGTCTGACGTCCGGTGAGCCGCGCCCACGCTGCCCGGCATCGAGCAATCCTCTCGGGGGGCATCGCGCCGAGGTCGATCCTTGTCCCTGTCTCGGCGTGCAGGAGGTCGGTCGACGATCGCCAACCTGGGCGCCACGGCCGGCCCTGCGTCAACCGATGCAGCTCGCGGAGGGGGATGGCTTGGCACGGTGGGATGTGATCCCCCGCCGGTGAGTGGCAAGGATCATGGTCCTTGATCGTCCGGCAAGGGCCGCGGCGGGCTCCAGCCAGACTCCGTTGCAAGCCGGCCTCGTGGCGCATGTGTTGTCGGCTTTCCGGGTACCCACACATCAATCCCCGGCCGGGGCCGGCGAAAGACGATCTCCCCCGTCGCGCGGGCGGGGAGAATAGTTGTGAGGTAATGGATCGACGCATCTTCGGTCTGGAGAACGAGTACGGCGTCACGTGCACCTTCCGGGGTCAGCGCAGGCTGTCTCCGGACGAGGTGGCGCGCTACCTGTTCCGGCGGGTCGTGTCCTGGGGCCGGTCGAGCAACGTGTTCCTGCCCAACGGCGCCCGGCTGTATCTGGACGTGGGCAGCCATCCCGAGTACGCCACCCCCGAGTGCGACAACATCGTGGAGCTGGTCACCCATGACAAGGCCGGTGAGCGGATCCTGGAGGGGCTGCTGGTCGACGCCGAGAAGCGGCTCCGCGAGGAGGGCATCGCCGGCGACATCTACCTGTTCAAGAACAACACCGACTCGGCCGGCAACTCCTACGGCTGCCATGAGAACTACTGTGTGGGCCGGCACGGGGAGTTCGGGCGGCTGGCTGATGTGCTGATCCCGTTCCTGGTCACCCGGCAGATCATCTGCGGCGCGGGGAAGGTGCTGCAGACCCCGCGGGGGGCGGTGTACTGCGTGTCGCAGCGCGCCGAGCACATCTGGGAGGGGGTGTCGTCGGCGACGACCCGGTCCCGCCCGATCATCAACACCCGTGACGAGCCGCACGGCGACGCCGAGCGGTTCCGCCGCCTGCACGTCATCGTCGGCGACTCCAACATGAGCGAGACCACCATGTTGCTCAAGGTCGGCGCGACCGATCTGGTGCTGCGCATGGTGGAGGCCGGGATCGTGATGCGCGACATGAGCCTGGAAAACCCGATCCGGGCGATCCGCGAGGTCTCGCACGACATGACCGGGCGACGGCGGGTCCGGCTGGCCAACGGGCGTGAGGCGTCGTCGCTGGAGATCCAGCAGGAGTACCTGGGCAAGGCCAAGGACTTCGTGGACCAGCGGGGCGGCGACGTGATCGCGCGGAGGGTGCTGGAGCTGTGGGAGCGCACCCTGCGGGCGGTGGAGACCGGCGACCTGGACACCGTGTCCCGGGAGATCGACTGGGTCACCAAGTACCAGCTCATCGAGCGGTACCGGAAGAAGTACGACCTGCCGCTGTCCTCGCCCCGGGTGGCCCAGCTTGACCTTGCCTACCACGACGTGCACCGTAAGCGCGGGCTGTTCTACCTGCTGCAGCGGCGCGGCGCGGTGGAGCGGGTGACCTCCGACATCAAGATCTTCGAGGCCAAGTCGGTGCCGCCGCAGACCACCCGGGCGCGGCTGCGTGGCGAGTTCATCCGCAAGGCGCAAGAGAAGCGGCGCGACTTCACCGTCGACTGGGTGCACCTGAAGCTCAACGACCAGGCGCAGCGCACCGTGCTGTGCAAGGACCCGTTCCGCAGCGTCGACGAGAGGGTGGACAAACTCATCGCCAGCATGTGACCGAGAGGGATTGGAAGTAGCTCAGTGGCTTGAACGGGTCAAGCCGGGATGCACGCGCTGGCAGTGGCTTGCGTGGCGCCGGCCAGACCGAGGCCAGGGCCTTGTCGATCGTACGAAAGCCCACACCGTACTTGCGCTGCAGGCCCGACTCGCTGAGCCTGCGCGGGAATCGCGGCGGGTCGCCGCGTACAACTCGACCTTGGACTTCGGGTGCACCAGCACCCCCTCACCCTGCGGAGCACACTTATCGTCCACCGCAAGCCCAGGAGCGCTGCTGCCTCTCACCGACATCGCTGTCACTACTGGGTGTGGTCCACTTTTCGTGATCGGCCACACTTCCAAGATCACGATCATGTTGAGCCGGGTGCGGGCCAGTGTCGGTGTCGGGACGCTGCTCTGTGTCGATCATGGAGTTGTCGGCGGTCGTGTTCCCACACCTTGCCACCGTTCGTATCGAGCGGGTGCATCGGATGGGAGCGACCGTGCGGGTGAAAGCCGCGAAGACGGAGCCGAGGGGTGAATGTCCGGCCTGTGGCTGTGAGTCGGTGCGGGTTCACAGCCGCTATGAGCGGTGCCTGTCGGATCTGCCGGTGGCCGGGCAGGAGGTGCTGCTGCGACAACACTGCCTGTGACAAGCGGACCTTCGCCGAGCAGGTTCCCGCTTTCGGCTCGCCCGACCGGCCGGTGAACTGCTTGCCGTTGTCCGCACCCTCGGCTCCTACTCGCCGTCCTGGTCACCGCCGCCAGCGTGTCCGACAGCGCCGCCGGCCTGCCTCTCCTCACCAAGGTCGCCGCCAACCAGCCCACCCTCACCAAGGCCTGGGCCGACAGCGAAAAGGACGGCGCGGCCGTGCGCGAGATCTGGACGGTCCCGCTGGCGGGTGGCGGGCCCAGGCTGCTCGGCACGTTCACCGGGAAGCACGCGCAGATCGACGCGATCGGCGTCGACGGCGACCACGTCTCTTGGTCCGAGCTCTCCGGCGGCGTCTGGAGCATCCCCCTCGCGGGCGGCGAGGCGGCGCGCGTGCCCGGCGGCGACGGGCTGCACCTGATGAAATGGCCGTACGCCGTGGACGTGGCCGACGGTCCGAAGGGGGACGACCGCAACCAGACCAAGCTCGTGGACCTGGCGCGGGGCGCGCAGACCGAGATCAACGTGCCCGCGTCGGCGCAGGGCCTGCGGTGCGGACCCTCCTGGTTCTTCGGGCGTAACGGGCAAGGATCGTTCATGCAGTACCTCGACGGCACGAACACGATCGCCCTCGACGGCCTCCGCGACGTCTCGATGGCTCTGACCCGGTTCCCGATCCTCGACCGGTTCCTGTTCGCCGGGACCACCGTCTACGACGCCGCCACCGGCGAGGTGGCCGCCACCGGCAAGGGCAGCGGCGGGTACGGCGTGGGCACCTCCTCCGAGCCCAGCACGATCATCTACTGGGACGGCGAACCTGGCATGTTCACGGTGCTGAACCTGGCAGCCGTCCCGCCCGCGCAATAGCGTTCGGGACCATGCGGACCTTCGCGAATGTTCAGGAGCTCAAGACGGCCGTCGGCGAGAAATTCGGCCCTGCGGAGTGACGGACGGTCACTGATGACCAGGTCAACCTCTTCGCCGATGCCATCACTGATCATCAGTGGATCCACGTGGACGTGGAGCGGGCCAAGGAAGGGCCGTTCGGCGGCACGATCGCCTGAGTTTGTCGCCACTGCCGTCGTTCATGTTCGAGCTGGTCGAGGGGGCTGCATCGCGATGGGCGTCAACTACGGCCTGAACAAGGTCCGCTTCCCCAGGCCCGGCTCGTCGGCGCGCGCAGCAGGGCCGTGGGCAAGCTCACCGACGTCAAGGGCGCGCCGACCGGCCAGCTACCGAGGAACGTAGCGCGACTCACGAAGAAACCTACACTCGGCTCTCGTTGTCACCACGGCTAAGAGTTCTGCTTGTTGCAGGTGATGCATGATCGTGCGCACTCCGTCGTTCGATGGGAAGGCCGGACCGATGTCCGGGCCGACATGTCCCATTTGCAGGGCGATGGCCTCGTCCGGCAGCAGTTTCGGACCGGACGGACATCTCGGACCTGTCCGAGCGCGAAACTCCAGCCAGCGCCTTCCCCACCTCGCCGTGCGGCGGCCGGCCCCTCCTCCGCCCAGCAGAACGCCGTCGGTGCGGTCAAGGTGCGCGGCCAGGTCGACCATCCGCGCTCGTTCAGCATGGCGCGACTGCGCGGCCTGCCGCAGCACACCGTACGCGTGCGCTACCAAACCTCCCACTGCGCGGAGAAGCACACCTTCACTGGCCCTCTGCTCGCCAACGTCCTCAAGCTGGCCGGGCCGCGCATCGACCCAAACGTCACGAACGCCCAGCTGCGCCTGTTCGTCACGGCCACCGGATCCAAGGAAGGTCCGCGCTTGGTCGTACCCGGCGACGTCAAGGGCGGCCGCTACGTCAGCGGCGTCCTACGCCTCCACCCTCGACCCCGCCTGACGCGACCTCTGCCCGCAGCGGCATCCTGCTCACCCTGAGCGGGCGGCCGGCCTTGCGCTCGCCGGCCAGGGTGGTCACGGAACCGATCGGGGACCACCGCATTTGCCAGCTTCGAGGCGCTCGCTTCTCCATCGACCTGGAGCCCCGAGATGACGCCGCGCTAGCTCTCAAACCCCAGCATCACGTCGGACGCCTTGATCACGGCGATAACCTCACTGCCCTCCACCAGTCCCAACTCATTGGCGGCCTCTACGGTGACGGAGGTGACCAACCGCATCCCACCGGCGTCCAGTTCCACATTCGCTGTCGCTTCGCCTTTGGCGAGCCCAGTCACCCGGGCCGGAATCTTGTTACGTGCGCTCAATCGCATAGCGTCCACTCCTGACTCGGCACTCGCCTCGTAATCGCTGGCCCTCCTGGTCGGTCAGCCTCCTGCTCTTGACCAGCTCCGCCACCACGAGTTACAACGAATCGTGCGCCGAGGCAGCACCAACACAGTGCGCTATCGACGGGCGATGATGCTGCTGGCCTCGGCCGGCGGCAACCGAGTTCCAGGTGCGCCTTTCGCCCTTGAATAGCAGGCCCGCAGCCTGCCCGCAGCCGCGCGATGTCCGCAACCCCGGGCCCAGTGGCGCCCGCAGGAGCGCGCGCACAACCGACAGATGCGCCACAAGTGGGCGTTTTACGCGTTCGGGTCCCAGTCTGCGAGCTGCTCCATCGGCTCGGTGTCGCCGGTGGTCTCCAGGCCATCGAGCGGGACGCGCTCGTAGAAGTAGAGGACCAATTCGCTCGCTGCGCCTCGCATCGCCATGTCGCCCGGCTCCGCGTCGGCGGCGAGGTCGTCGCAGCGGACGCCGTCGGCGTTGAGGGTCAGGCGCCAGGAGCGGCCCTCGGTCGTGTGCAGGTCGATGGTCGCCGGCTTGAACGGCCAGGGGACGGTCGTCGCCGAGACGGTCGTCAGGAACTCGTCGACGCCCTCGACCGCGACGTCCGTCGGCAGCGGCTGTGCGGCCCCCTGGGTGAGCTGGGCGTCGTAGGTGTGGACGGCGATCTCCTGGATCTGGTGCCGGGCCACGGCTCCGCTGGTCTCCGGGGCCTGCGAGCGGCCCCACCAGGTCCAGCAGCCGCGGTCCGGGCCGGCCTCGCGCATCGCGTCGAGCATGAGCTCGGTCGACTCGGCGAGCCAGGCGTCCAGGGCTTCGCGGTCGCGGGGCGCGGTCGGGGCGCCCTTCGGGTCCGTCCTCGCCGGGGGTTCAGCGCCCGGGCCCGCCGCGACGATGGCGGCCTGGCGGCGGCGGCCGTCGCCGAGGTGCTGCGCCAGTTCGCGCAGCGTCCAGTTCGGGCAGGTCGGGACCTGGACGTCAAGGTCGGGGGCGGACGCGATCGCGGCGCGGAACGCGGCCGAGCGGTCTTCGATCAGCCGCAGGACCTCGGGAAACTCCAAAATGTTTTGCACCTCGGTTGTGTATCACGGCGCTCCGGCCGCCGGGTAGCGAATTTGTCGGACGAACGCGTCGAGGGCCGGGCGGAGCGCCGACGCCGAAGCGTCCTGAAACTCCGCGCACTGCTCGCCAACGACGACTTCGACCGCTACTGGACCTACCATCTGGGCCAAGAGCACCAGCGCAACCACCAGGCCCGCTACCAACGCCTGCACCAACTGGGCGATCACTGGAACTCGGTTGCCGCCGGCCGAGGCCAGCAGCATCATCGCCCGTCGACAGCGCACTGTGTTGGTGCTGCCCCGGCACACGATTCGTTGTAACTGCCGGCCCTCCTGGTCGGTCAGCCTCCTGCTCTTGACCAGCTCCGCCACCACGCCCCCGAACCCGTCGGATGTCCGTCTCATCCAACCGGTTCCGGCCCGCCCGCCGCCAACCCGGTAAACGTTCCCGGTCAGAGCACTAAATCGGGAAGCGGCCGCGGCGGATCTGCCAGTGGCGGCCGGCCTTCAGGTGGTCGACGATCGCGCGCTGGAGCACGGTGCGGCGTGGTAGCTGGTCGAGCGGCGTGGTCAGGGTGCGGAACACGAACCGCAGCACCTCGACGTCGGCGTCCTGCCCTTCCGGCTCCTCGTAGGGCTCCAGCTCGAACCTCTGCTGGAACCGGACGATGTTGGAGTCCTCGGGCAAGTACTCCAGTAGTTGCGGGTCGAGCAACCACGAGCCGCAGGAGAACGCCGTGTAGCGCTCGTCGGGAAAGTGGCGGGGGAAGAACGTGCGGGCCTCGTCGAGCGACGCCGCGACCGCCTCCGGGGTCATCGGCCCCGACTCGGGAATGTGCAGGTCGATGGTGGTGCCGCCGCGTTGGTGCTGCAGCCGGCCCAGCTCGTAGATGCCGCCACGCGCGTGCAGCGTCAGCCAGCTCTGCATGACCGGCCAGCCCTCGCGGTGCATCCGCCGGTCGATCGCGAGGTTGCGGCCCAGATCCGCCAGGGTCACCCACGACACGGCATCGGCGATGCCGTGGTCGCGGTGGTACCCCGTGACGACGTCGACCAGGGCCAGGTACGCGTACACGTAGAGATGCCGCCAGGCGGGGCCCCTTTCGCGCGGCAGCTCCGGACCGGGCGGCAGCCAGCCGTGGCCCCCGAGATCGGCGCGGACCAGGGCGATCGAGCGGTCGAGCAGCCAGCGCAGCTCCGGAGTCCACAGGGGAGAGTCGGGGTCGGGCCAGCCCGCCATGATCTCGTCGGCGTCGTCCGGCCGCACCGCGAGCCGGTCGAGGATCGCGCGCGCGTCGGCCTTGGCGGGCAGCGGAGCCGACGGCCGGTCGCCGGCGAGCCGGTGCACGCGGTCGACGTCCTCGACGGGTACCCCGAGCCGGGCGGCGATGTCATCCAGATCCACGCGGACGATCCTACGATCACTGGCAACGCCACGGAGAAGAGTCGAGGTCCTGCCCCTCTCCGGCCGTCCTGCCACCGAGGAGGGCCCCGGTGCGGGCATGCCGCCAATGCTCGCCGGTGATGGCCTGCTGCTCGACGCTCACTCGGTGGTTCCCTGCCGGTACTGGTGGTGGGCGGTTACGTCATTGATCGGCCAGTGCCGTACGCCGCCATCATGACTCGCCTGGTGGTTGGAGTTGACTTCCCGGAGGGCCATGTACGACGCCCTGGAGCGATCACGTCCGAAGGGTTGACGGCTACGTCGAGGCCGTAGTCCCCTCAGGCAGGCATGAGGGTTATGTTCCTCGGTTCGGCCTCGCAGAACGGCGGCTCGCCCACGCTGTACGCCACAGACCGGGGCAGTCTCGTGGTGCGCGGCTACCGCATCACTGACCCTTCCGGTAAGGCCGACATCGAGATCCCGCCTGGAGCCGAGGGAGCGCTACAACTCCCCTGGCGAGCACGCGCCGCTCCGCAGATTCCTCGCCGACGAGCCCGACGACCCGGCGTGGAACCGGCCCTGGCTCCCAGACCTCGACGCCGAACGCTTTCGCGCGTTCGGCGATGAGCTGTGCCATGGAGCCGAAGGACAGCAGCCCGAACACCTGGCCCCTCAGCCGCCAGATCGGCTCTCCGCTCTGCCACTGCCATGTGCCCTGCCGGGTCGCCCGGTCGTATTGGCAGATCTTGCGGGCGGCGGCGAGCCAGAGCGCGACGGCGTGGTCGGCGACCTCGTCGGCGCACCACTCGTTCGGTGCGTTCGTGACTTGGATGCCCCGTCGGGTGGCGGCGGTGACGTCGACGATGTCCACGCCCGTGCCGTAGCGGGCGATCACCCGGCACCGGGTGAACGCGTCGATGGCGCGGAAACCGACCTGCGCGTACTGGGTCAGGACGCCGTCGACGTCCTGGCCCTTTCGATCGCCTCGTCCTCGCTCTTGCACCGTGCGGCGAGGAGCTCGAACCCGGCCCCCTCGACGATGGCGCGTTCGATGTCCACGTCGCCGATGTCGAAGTCGGCGATCAGGATCGTGCCTTTGGCGTCAGTGCGAGTCACGGGGAATCCCCTTGGTGTGTACGAGATCCTGGTACGACACGGCGAGTTCCAAGCAGCTTCCGCTGTCCAGCTGCCCCACCGTGGAACGGTAGATCTCCTGCCACGGTGTCTGGTTGTCCAACGTGACCGGCGGGTACTGGGCCCATCGCGCGGCGATCCCCTAATCGGACAGGAGGACGTCGACACGCGCGTTGTCCATGTCGATGCGGATCCGGTCGCCGGTGCGCAGGATGGCGAGGTTGCCGCCGGCCGCGGCCTCGGGGCCGGCGTTGAGAATGGACGGTGCGTCCGAGGTGCCGCTCTGGCGGCCGTCTCCGAGCGTGGGCAGCGTCGTGATGCCCAGTTGGAGCAGCGCGGCAGGCACCTCCATGTTGACGACCTCGGCCGATCCCGGGTGGCCGATCGGCCCGGTGTAGCGGATGACGAGGATGCAGTTCTCGTCCAGGCCCAGCTCGGGGTCTTCGATGCGGGCGTGGTAGTCCTCGGGCCCGTCGAAGACGATGGCGCGGAGGTCGAACACCTGCGGGTCATCGGGATGCGGCAGGTAGCGGGCGCGGAAGTCGTCGGTGATGACCGAGGTCTTCATGACCGCGGAGTCGAAGAGGTCGCCGGTCATGACGAGAAGTCCGCCGCGCGCGGCGACAGGCTCGTCGAACGGGCGGATGACCGTCGGGTCGGCGGGCGGGGCCTCGGCCAGGTTCTCGGCCACGGTACGTCCGGATACGGTCACGGCGTCGCCGCGCAGGCGCCCTGCTGCCAGCAATGACCGCATGACCGCGGGGACGCCGCCGGCGCGGTAGAAGTCCTCGCCGAGGAACTCCCCGGCGGGGGCGACGTTCGCCAGCACCGGGATGTCGGCTCCGACCCGTTTCCAGTCCTGGATGGACAGCGGCACCCCGACGTGGCGAGCGATGGCGTTGATGTGGATGGGCACATTGACGAGGCGACGATGATCGCGTTCTCGAAAGCCTGCCGGGTCATGATCTTGCGTGGGGTGAGGTCCTCATGCACGAGGGCCACCGCCCGGCGGCCTGTGTCGTAGGCCATCTGCGCTCGCCGGCGATAGGGGGCCGGGATCGCCGCGCAGCCTGGCAGGGACATCCCCAGGGCCTCGGCCAGGCTGTTCATCGACAGCGCGGTGCCCATCGTGTTGCAGTGACCGATGCTGGGGGCGGAAGCGGCCACGCGCGCCATGAACTCGTCGTAGTCGATCTGCCCGCCGGCGAGCAGCCGCTTCGACTGCCAGATCACCAGTCCCGAGCCTGACGATCCGATCTGCCGGTCATGGTGATAGCCGTTGAGCATCGGCCCTCCGGACAGGACTATCGCGGGGATGTTCACCGTGGCCGCGGCGGTCAGGCACGCGGGCGTGGTCTTGTGACAGCCCGTCGTCAGGACCACCCCGTCGAGTGGATATCCGTAGAGCACCTCGACCAGCCCGAGGTAGGCGAGGTTGCGATCCAGGGCGGCGGTCGGGCGCTTGCCGGTCTCCTGCAGCGGGTGGACGGGGAACTCGAAAGGGATGCCACCGCCGTCGCGGATCCCGTCCTTGACCCGGTCGGCGAGGGCGAGATGGTGGCGGTTGCACGGAACGAGGTCGCTACCCGTTTGGGCGATGCCGATGATCGGCCGGCCCGACTGGAGTTCCCCCCGGGGTCAGGCCGAAGTTGAGGAAGCGTTCGAGATACAGAGCCGTCATCTCCGGATTGCCGGCGTTGTCCCACCATGCCTGGCTGCGCAGGCCGCCTGGGGCCGCCTTCGTCGATGGCATCAGGTACTCCTCGCCGCCCCACCAGGGCGGGCAGGCCCGTCCGATCCGGCCGGGTATTCGAGCAGCGGGACCAGGTCCCTGGACCAGGCCGACATGACAGGTGCGAGAACCCGCCAGGACTCCTCGGCCTCGTCGCCGCGGATGGACAGGGCTGCGTTGCCCTGCAGGACGTCCAGCAGCAGCCGGCCGTAGGCAGGCAAGCCGGGGGCCTCCAGCTGCGCGGTGAGGGTGAGCGGGGCAAGGCTGCGTCCGTCGGGGCCGACGCCGGTCAGCGCGAGGGTCATGCCCTCCGGCTCCAGCCCGAAGCGCAACACGTTGGGCGCGCCTTGCTCGCCGTCGCCGAAGGGCAGGTGAGGTACGGACCGGAACCGTACCGCGACCTCTTTGCGATCGTGTCCGAGCGCCTTGCCGGTGCGGAGCCGGAAGATCGTCCCGGACCAGCGCCAGCTTTCGAGTTCCAGCTCCACCTCGGCGAAGGTCTCGGTACCTCGCCGAGGGTCCACGCCCTCTTCCTCGACGTAGAGCGGAACGTCCCGGTCACCGATGCGGCCGGCCAGGTAACGGGCGCGGCGGGTACGGTGCACGACGTCGTCGTCCGTGAGACGGCGTACCGAGCGCAGCACGTCGATCTTCCGATCGCGCAGGTCACGCTCGCCGAGGCTGAGCGGTGGTTCCATGGCCACCAGGCACAGCACCTGGAGCAGGTGGTTCTGCAGCATGTCCTTCAGCGCCCCGGCGCCGTCGTAGTAGCCCGCCCTGCCTTCCAACGTCAGGGTCTCGTCCCAGACGATCTCCACCTCGGAGATGTGCGCGCTGTTCCAGATGGGCTCCAGCACCCGGTTGGCCAGCCGGCTGCCGAGCACGTTCTGAACGGTCGTCATGGCCAGGAAGTGGTCGACACGGAACACCGCCTGCTCCGGCACGACCTCCGACAGCAGCTGATTCAGCGCCACAGCACTGTCCAGATCTTCGCCGAACGGCTTCTCCAGCACGATCCGGCTGCCCGGTGTCAGGCCCGCGCCGCGCAAAGCCGCCACCGTGCCAGGGAAGATCGCTGGAGGAAGAGCGAGGTAGACCGCTACAGGACCGTCGCCGGCGATGGCCGAAGCGACATCGGTGACGTCGGTGGCGTCGGCCCGCAGGTAGCGGGCGGACTCCACGATCGCCTTCCTGGCGTCGGCAGAGGAGGAGAGGCCATGCCGGTCGAGCTGATCGACGGCCCAGCGCCGGAACCCCTCGTCGGTCCAGTCGGCCCGGTCCACGCAGGTCAGCTGGAAGCCGTTGTCCAGATGCCCGGCTGTCCACAGGGCGGCCAGCGCCGGAAGCAGGTAGCGCGCGTTGAGATCGCCGGTGGCGCCGAAGATGACGAGCCTGTTGATCATGTCATCATCCCTTCTTTCGCTCGTGCGAGCCTGACGCCGGCGGCGATGACGCCGATGTGGCTGAATGCCTGGGGGAAGTTCCCCATGAACGTGCCCGTCGACGGGTCGATCTGCTCCGGCAGCAGCCCGAGCGGGCTGGCCCGGGCGCACAGCGAGGCGTAGAGTTCCTCGGCCTGTTCGGCACGGCCTTGCAGGACGAGGTTCTCGACCAGCCAGAAGCTGCACAACACGAAGGCGCCCTCGTCGCCTGGCAGGCCGTCGGGCGAGTGGTCGTGCAGGTAGCGGTAGAGCAGTCCGTCGCCGGCGGACAAACGTTCGGCGATGGCCGCGGTGGTGGCCGCCATCCGCGGGTGGTCGGCCGGGATGACCTTCCGCAGCGGGAGCGCGAGCAGGCTGGCGTCCAGTCCGCCGCTGCCGTCGAGGTGTTCGCCCAGGGACTGCGCGTCCTCGTTCCAGGACTGGTCCACGATGAGCTGACGCAGCTTGTCGGCCGTGGCGCGCCACCTCGTGACCTGGCCGGGCAGGCCGAGCCGCTCGCCCATCGCCGCGGCCCGGTCCAGGGCCACCTGGCACATTCCGGCGGAGTAGGTGAAGACGCGGCTTGCGCTGCGTACCTCCCAGATGCCCTGGTCCGGCTGCCGCCACTCGCGCACGGCGGTGTCGGCCAGCTCCGCCAGGCCGGACCACAGCGCGGGCTGGATCTCACTCCCGGAGCGCAGCCACTGGTCGGCGCAGTCCAGCACCTCGCCGTAAACGTCGTGCTGACGCTGATCAGCTGCGCCGTTACCCCATCGCACAGGAGCGGAACGCCGGTAGCCCTCCAGGCCGACGTCTTGGATCTCCTCAGGTACGGGATCGCCGCAGATGCTGTACATGATCCGCGGTCGGCGGCTCTGTTCGAAGGCGTCGAGGACCCAGCCGAGGAAGGCGTCGGCCTCGCTGCCGAAGCCGATGCGGCGCAGCGCGAACACGGCGAAGGCGGCATCCCGGATCCAGGTGTAGCGGTAGTCCCAGTTGCGTACGCCACCGATCGGCGCGGGCAAGGAGGAGGTAGGGGCGGCGACCAGCGAGCCGTTGACCCAGTCGTCGCACAGCTTGAGCGTGATCGCGGCGCGGCGGACCAGCGGTTCCTCCGGCCCGCTGTAGCGGCAGTTCCTCATCCACCGGCGCCATGCCTCGGCGGTCTCGCGCAGCATGGCCTCGGGGTCGAACCGGTGGTGGCGGTGAATACGGCCCCAGGACAGCACGAGATCAAGGCGATCGCCCTGTTCGAGGTCGTGGACGGTGCGCAGGCCGGTCAGGGGACGGTTGGAACGTAGATGCAGGCGCAGGTCCGGCCGCCGCGACGCCTGCACCTCCAGGCCGCTGCCCAGGAGCCGGGTCTGCCCACCGCCGCGGGGATGCAGCTCCACCGGCACGCGGACGGTCCCGTCCAGGACCTGGGCGGAACGGACGAGCTCGGCCCGGCTCGCACCCGCATCGTCGCTGAGATCGGCGCCGGCACGCAGCGCCAGCGCGTCGGTGATCCTGACCGAACCGCTCGAGCTACGCAACTCGGTCACCAGCACCGCGGTATCAGGCTCGTAGCGCTGCCGGGCCTCCCGCAGGTCCTCCACCGTCAGCGTGAAGTGCCCGCCTCGTGCGTGATCGAGCAGGCCGCACAACAGTGGTTCGCTGTCGAAGCGGGGCAGGCACAGCCACGGGATCGAGCCGTCCAGGCCGACCAGTGCCGTGGTCGTGCCGTCCCCGATGAGACCCAGATCCTCCAGCGGCAGGTAGCCATCCCGACGGCGGACCGGGCGGAACGATGGATCGGGATCGAGCATGCCGGATTCCTCTTTCGTCGTACGGCGCGCCGTCGGAGGCACCGCTGCTTGCGCGGGCGAAACGCTGCCCGGCTGCGGCCCTAGAAGGTGATCAACACCTTCACGACATCCTCGAGTTTCTTGTCCGATATCTCGAAGGCCCGCTCCATCTCCCCGAACTCGAACGAATGCGTCGTCATGTGGGTCGGGTCGAGGCGCTTTGCCTGGAGGATTCGCAGCAGCCGCTCCATGCACAACCGGCCGCCTGGGCACAGGCCCGTCGTGATCGTCTTTTCGGCCATGCCGACTCCCCATTCGACGCGGGGAATGCGCACGAATTCGCCTTCACCGTAGTAGCCGGTGTTGGACACCGTCCCGCCGGGCTTGGTGATTTTGACGGCGGTCTGGAAGGTCGCGTCCGTGCCGAGGGCCTCGATGGCGGTGTCCACGCCCTGGCCCTGCGTCAGTTCGAGGATCCGCTCGACGACGTCCTCCTTGCTGAAATCCACGATCTCGTCCGCGCCATAGGTTTGCGCGAGCTTCTTCCGGCGGGGGACCGATTCGACCCCGATGACGAGACCGGCGCCGCAGAGCCGTGCTCCCGCGGTCGCCATCAGCCCCACCGGCCCCTGTGCGAGAACGGCCACGGTCCCGCCCAGCGGGATGCGGCCGTTCTGCGCGCCCATGAATCCGGTCGAGAGCATGTCGGCGCAGTAAGCCGCCATCTCGTCGGTGACGCCCTCAGGAATCTTCGCCATGTTGGCGTCGGCCTCGTTGACATGGAAATACTCGGCGAAGACTCCATCCTTGGAATTCGCGAACTTGAACCCGCCGAGCGGCCCGCCGGACTGTGACGGATGCCCATTCTGAGAGGCGAGATCGCCCCAGTCAGGGGTGATGGCACCGACCAGAACACGATCGCCGGGGCGGAAGTTCCGCACCTCGTCTCCGACCTCGTGCACCACGCCGACCGCCTCGTGGCCGAGCGTCAGGTTCTCCCGGGGCCCGATGCCGCCCTTGACCGTGTGGGAATCCGACGTGCAGATCAGGGCACTGGTCGTCCGTACGATGGCGTCCAACGGGCCTGGCCGCGGCACGGGCTTGTCCATGAAGCCGACGCGTCCGATCTCCTTCATCACGAACGCCTTCATCGTCCCTTCGGTACGTTCTGCCATGATCACTCCCCCGAACGCCGCCTGCGTCGCCCCCCAACACCCCGGCGACACGGCTGATGTCTGGCCTTCCCCTGGCACGGGTGCGGAAGCGAGGCTCCAGCAAGGACCATCCCTTATGCGGACAAAGGATCCATGGCAGAGGGGCCGAGCAACGATCGCCGTCAAGCCGCAATCGGCCGGACATGTCCGGTCAGCGGGCCAGTTCCCCTCCGCGAGGCCAGCCCACCGCGCTCAGCCCTGCTCCGCCCAGTCGCCCAGCGACCAGTCCCGCACCTCCGGCATGTCCTGCAAGTGCTCGACCACGTAACCGCTCGTGGCGGAGGAGCTGCTGCTCGCGCCATGCCTTCAGCTCGCTCGCCCCGGTCGGGGTCCGCCGTGCGGCATTCCGCGCGTCGATCACCAGGTGGTACCGAGATGCCCGGTTGCGCACCACCATGTCGAACGGGGTCGTGGTCGTGCCCTCGTCGACGAACCCGCGCACATGGAATCTGTCCGGGCCCGGCCGGCCGTGCACCGGCTGGTGGATCGCGCCCGGGTAGCCGTGAAAGGCGAACAGCACGTCGACGTGGTCGGTGAACAGCTCCCGGAACCATGGTGACCACGTCCCCGGCGCACGCAAGCACGATGTCGGGATCCGACCGCCCATCCTCGGTCCCTGCCCACGACCACACCCCGGCACCCCGGGCACAGTGGGCCACTGCCTCGTCCATGGGCAGCCACTGCAGCTGTGGCTGCTTGTCGATGACGACGAGGTTCACGCGCGACCGCGACCGCATGCAGTGGTCGGCCACCGACAGCAGCGTGTTCGCGTCCGGCGGCAGGTAGACCTGGCTGATCGTGCCGCGGTGGATGATCACGTTCTGGATCAGTCCGGGCCCCTGGTGGCTGAAACCGTCGTGGTCCCGGCACCAGGCGGTCGAGGTCAGCAGGATGTTCAGGCTCGGCACCGGCACCCGCCACGCCAGATCGTGCGCCTCCTGCAGCCACTTCGCATGCTGCACGGTCTGCGAGCCCGACACCATGGCGAACGCCTCGTAGGTGGCGAACCAGCCGTGCCGGTCCAGGTCGACGGTGAGCAGGCCCCCGTTGGCGTGCGGGTTGCCACTCATCCGCAGCTCTCCCTCGGGGTTGATCGACAGCGCCGGCGACTCGGGCGCGCCGTGGTCGTCGAAGAGATCCTCGGGCTGGTAGGAACGCATCCAGTTCTCAAGGATCCGCAGGTGCTCCTCGTTGCCCTTTATCCCGGCCAGCGGCACCTGGTGAGAGCGCCATGTGCCCGACACCTGACCTCCATCCACCACGTCCGGTCCGGTCCAGCCCTTCGGCGTCCGCAGCACGATCATCGGCCAGCGGGGCCGGGTGCCGTCCCAGTCGCCGCTGCGGGCCTCCGCCTGGATCGCCTTGATCGACGTCCACGCCCGCGTCAGCGCGTCGGCGAACCGGTGGTGCATGCCGGGCAGGTCGTCACCCTCGACCTCGATGACGTCATACCCGTGCCCGGCCCGCAAGGGACCGGACCTCGTCCCGGTCCCTTGCGGGCCGGCAGGGTCGGCCCGGCGAGCTTCGCGTCGTTCAGGTGGAGAACCGGCAGAACCGCGCCGTCGCGGACAGGGTTCAGGAAGGAGATCCCGTTCCACGACCCCTCCAGCGGACCTGTCTCCGCCTCCCCGTCGCCGACCATCGCCAGTGCGATGAGATTCGGGTTGTCCATCACCGCTCCGAAGGCGTGCAGCAGCACGTAGCCGAGCTCGCCGCCCTCGTGGATCGAGCCCGGGTCGGCACCGACGCGTGGCTGGGTATCCCACCGAGTGCGGAGAACTGACGGAACAGCCGCAGCAGCCCCTCCTCGTTCATGGTGATGTGCGGGTAGATCTCGGTGTAGGTGCCCGCCAGGTAGCCGGCCCCGACCAGCGTCGGGCCGCCGTGCCCGGGACCGGCCAGGTAGATCATCTGCTGCCCGGTGTGCTGGATCAGCCGGGACGCGTGCGCGTACACCAGCGCCAGGCCAGGGCTGGTGCCCCACCGTCCCAGGAGCCGCAGCTTGATGTGCTCGCCGGCCTGCGCCGTCGTACAGCCTTCGCCTGTCAGGTGTGTGCCTGGTGACCTGGGGAATCAGGCTAGTTGGCTGCTTCTCGCCGCCGTACATGCGGCGCCCGGTGCCGCAGTCTGCCGACGCCGCCTGGTTGGCCTTTTCCGCACAGGGAGATGGACAATGCGTGTCTACGCGGTCCCGGCCCCGAGAACCGTTGCCCCCGATGCCCAGCTCGCCGACGTGGTGTTCGCCGACGACCGGGTGAACGGTGACATGGTCCTGTTCCAGCGCCGGTCGGCCGGCGGTTGGCGTCGGGTGACGGCCAGGCAGTTCGCGGCCGACGTCCGCAGCCTGGCGGCCGGCTTCCTCTCCGCCGGCATCCGGCCCGGCGATCGGGTCGCGCTGCTGGCCGCCACCAGCTACAAGTGGACGCTGGTGGACTATGCCCTGTGGACGGTGTACCGGCGGCTGCGGGCCGCGCTCGGCGGCCGGGTCGGCTACGCCATCTCCGGCGGAGCGCCGCTGGGCGCACGCCTGGGTCACTTCCTCCGGGGAATTGGCATCACCGTGTTGGAAGGCTACGGGATGACCGAGACCAGCGCCGCCGCGACCGTGAACCTGCCATACGCACTGAAGATCGGCACGGTGGGGCCGCCCCTCCCCGGCGTCGAGATCCGGATCGCCGACGACTGCGAGATCCTGATCAAGGGCCCGATCCTGTTCCAGGGCTACTGGCGCAACGAGCAGGCGACCAGGGAGAGCCAGACCGCCGACGGCTGGCTGCGCACCGGCGACCTCGGCGCCGTGGACGAGGACGGGTTCCTGACGATCTCGGGCCACATGAAGGAGATCATCGTCACCGCCGGCGGCAAGAATCTCGCCCCGGAGGCGCTCGAGGACCGCCTGCGCACCCACCCGCTCATCAGCCAGGCGGTAGTCGTCGGCGACCGGCGGCCGTACACCGCCGCGCTGATCACCCTGGACGCCGCGGCGCTGTCGTCATGGAAGCGGGCCGTCGGCAGGCCCGAGCAGGCCGGCCCGGCCGAGCTTCGCGACGATCCGGATCTGCTGGCCAGGCTGCAGACGGCCGTGGACGAGGCCAACACGGCGGTGAGCCGGGCCGAGTCGATCCGCAGGTTCCGGATCCTTCCGGTCGACCTGACCGAGCAGAACGGATATCTGACCCCGACCCTGAAGGTCAAGCGTGCCTTGGTCCACAAGGACTTCGCGGCCGACATCGAGGAGCTGTACCGCTGAGCACCAGACGCCAAGACCGGCAGACCCGCCGCGTCGCGGGCGAGCGATCGACACTGGACCGGCTGGTGGCGGCCACGCCGACGTCCCGCGACCGGGTGGTCGACGCCGCCCGCGCGCTGTGCATCCTGGTCGTCACCCTCTGGCACTGGACATTGTCGGTCACCCACCGCACCGCCGACGGCAGCCTGACCATGCCCAACCCGATCCATGCCGTGCCCGGTGGCTGGCTGGCCACCTGGGTGCTGCAGATCATGCCGGTGTTCTTTCTGGTCGGTGGGTACGCCAACCTGGTCGGCTGGCAGCGGGCTCAGGCGGGCGGGACGACCGCCGGCCAGTTCGTCCGAGGCCGGCTGCGCCGGCTGCTCTGGCCGACTGCCGTCTGGGCCCTGGTCTGGCTCGCCGGCGAGCTGATCGCGGCCGCCCTACCCGGCCCGCACCGATGGATGTGGGAGTGGTTCCCCGGCTATCTGACGCCGCTGTGGTTCCTGGTCGTGTACGGCCTGGTGATCGCCGCAGTGCCGATCACCGCGAGCCTGAACGCCCGCTACGGAGCCAGGGTCCTGGTAGCGCTCGTGCTGCTGATCGCCCTCGGCAGCGTGGCGCACCGCGGCGCCGGCCTGGCCTGGGCCGGCTGGGTGACCGCCGCCCTGGTGTGGCTGTTCTGCCACCAGCTCGGCTACGCCTGGCGCAGCTGGGAGCTGGGGCGGCGCCCGCTGGCGCAGCGGCTGGCGGTTGCCGGGGCCGGACTGGCCGGGCTGGTCGGGCTGACGGCAGGAGCGGGCTACCCCGTCTCGATGGTGGCCACCACCGGCGCCGAATCCAACATCTTCCCGACCAACGCCGCCATCGCCGCTCTGGCCGTCTTTCAACTCGGGCTGCTGGCCCTGGTCACGCCGGCCGCCGAGCGCCTGCTGCGCCGACCGTCCGCCTGGAAGCCGGTGGTGGCTCTCAACGTGGTCGCGTTGACCGTCTTTCTCTGGCACATGACCGCGTACCTGGTGGTGCTGTGGGCCTATGAAGGGCTGGGTGGCACCCTGCTTGCGGAGCCAACCGTCGGCTGGTGGGCCCAGCGCTGGCTGTGGCTCCTGGCCCCATCGGCCGTCCTGGCCGTGCCGGCCGTCCTGTTCGCCCGAGTCGAGCTGGCCGCCCGCCAACCTCGGAGAGGGGCAGGTCGCTGAGCTCGGCACCCGACAAAAGAACACGAACCGCAGCTGACAGTGGGGATGACTCAGCGACGGCGGGAGACGGTGCCCTGCGAAGCCGAGGACGACCCGGTCTCCGAGTCGGCCTGTGCCGACGTTGGGCGGGCTTGCGGGCGATCGGCGCGGTGCCCTCGCGATCGGATTGGAAGAGGTTGACGAAGAAACGCCGGGTGCGCTTCAGCGACATCGCTTCCCCCCACGCGACCACCACCCCGGCCTGCCCGAAGTTGCCCGGTAACGAGAAGACCCGGCGCCGACCATCGAGCCGGCGACCATGGCCGTCAGCATCGTCAACGGGAGCCGGCTGGTGGTCGCCATGGCCCGCTCGACGCGGTCGTACCCCTCGGGTGCTAGCTTGGCCGATCATGTCTGACTATCTGCGGGAGCTGTTCTCCCTGGACGGCCGGCGCGCTCTGGTGACCGGCGGCAGCTCCGGCATCGGGTACGCCATCGCCGAGGCGATCGGCCGGGCCGGAGCCGAGGTCATGCTGGTGGCCCGCAGGGAGGGCGAGCTCGACAAGGCCGCCGCCCGCCTGCGCGAGCACGGCGTCACCGCCTCGTGGATCAGCGCCGACCTCGCCGACCGCGACGACGTCCGGCGCGTGTGCGCCACGGCGGGCGATGCCGACATCCTCGTCAACGACGCCGGCAACAACATCCGCAAGCCCATGGCCGACCTCACCGTCGAGGACTACGAGCGCACCATCGCCGTCAACCTCACCGCCCCCTACCTCCTCGGCCAGCACTTCGGCCCGAGGATGGCCGCCCGTGGCTGGGGCCGCATCATCAACCTCGGCTCCCAGCAGTCCATCAGCGCCTTCGGCGACAGCGGCGCGTACGGCACGGCCAAGGCCGCCATCGCCGGCCTGACCCGCTCCCAGGCCGAGGCGTGGTCGGGTCGCGGGGTGTGCGTCAACACGATCATCCCCGGCTTCGTGCTGACCCCGCTGACCGAGCCTGCCCAGGCCATCCCGGGCCGCGTCGAAACGCTCGCCGCCCGCCACATGGTCGGCCGCAACGGCGTGCCCGGGGACTTCGCGGGCGCGGCCGTCTTCCTGGCCGGGGACGCCTCCGCGTTCGTCACCGGGCAGATGCTCTTCGTGGACGGCGGCTTCTCCGTCCACTAGCCCCATCCGGCGCCGAGGACTCACGCCAGGGGGAACGGCGGTCGCGGCAACGGTCCCTTGCGGCCGGCCGCTCGCGGGAGCCGTCCTCCCCCACTGCCGCCCCTCCGAAACCGCCCGACCCTCGCGCAGGCGAGCCCGCCGTGGGCAGCGGCCCCTTGCGGGCAGGGCCAACCGCTCAGGGCGACAGCCGCGACAGCAACGGCTGCCGCGGTGGCGGTGGCGGAGTCCGGCGGACTTCGGAAAGCCGGCTGGGGGCGAGGGCTTGGTGGTCCGCCGTGGGTCTTACTTGCGGCGGATCCGGCGCAGCCCCACCCCTTCGCGCCAGGAGTCCATGACGATCTCGTCGCCCTCCACCCGCGTCCACACCACCTCCGTCAGCTCGATCCGGAACAGGTGCGACTCCTCGCTCGGCAGCCCGAACGACGCCAGCACCTCCCGATCGGTGATCTCCACGGCCCGCCCGGCCAGCTTCACGTCGCCCTCCCACGACGACGGATCGTCCCCCTCCGGGGCGCTGGAGGTGACGTGGATCGCCATCCGCGGGTCACGGCGCAGGTCGGACGCCTTGACCGCCCCCGGCATCGACCCCGTCCACAGCTCGCCGTCCCGGAAGCTGGTCTCGATGCCGCTGACCCGGGGCGAGCCGTCCTTGCGCAGCGTGGCCAGCACCTTGTGCCGGTACGCCTCCAGCAGCCGCCGCGCCGGCCCGGCCAGCTCCGCCGCCTGCTGCTCGAACTCCTGCCATGAAGCCATGGCCGCCATCATGCCCGCCGCCACCGACAGAACGGGCGACGCCGAGCGCGTGCCCAGGATCCCGTGGTCAGGCGCGGCGGCGGGCGCGGTAGGCGCTGGCCTTGGCGCGGTTCTGGCAGGACAGGCCGCAGAACCGGCGCGAGGCGTTCCTGGTGACGTCGAAGAAGACCAGCTCGCACCCGCCCGCCTCGCAGGTCCGCAGCCGCCGGCCCTGGCCGACGCCGATCACCATGGCCAGGGCCGTGCCGGCGTCGGCGGCCCAGGCGTCGACCAGGTCCGCACCGGGGCCGTGGAAGGCCAGGACGGGCGGGTCGCCGTGCAGGTTGGGCACGGCCGCGTGGCGCACCAGGGCCGCGTTGAGGGCGGCGACGTCGCCGCTGAAGGCCGGGTGGAGCTCGGCGGCCACGTCCGCGAGCCGGTCGGCGTCCGCGCCGGTCAGCGCGCGGCTGGCCGGCCGGCCCTGCCGGTCGAACGCCGCCTCCAGCGCGGCCCGGCGGTCGGCGGGCGGGTCCACGGGGCGGCCGCGGGCCTGGGTGACGGCCAGCTCGTTCACCAGCAGGACGGCCAGCTCCGCCCACCTCCCGACATAACTGTCTATTTGCGATTGACCAGTGATGCGCCAAGCCTCTATCGTCACTGGCATAGCTTACCTAGACAGTGAGGGATTGCGATGAGCGCATCGTCCAGACTTGCCCGCCGCATGTGGCACCAGCTTGAGCCGATCCACGCGGTGCTCTACTTCTCGCCCCAGGCGTTCGAGGAGGCGGGCGCGCTCGGTTACGACGTGGAGTCGCGCTGGCCGAGTTATTTCGCCTACCGCACGGCCCCGCTCGGGCGGGCCGGCAGCCGGCTGGCCACCGCCGCGTACTACAGCTTCAGCCCGCGGATGATCGCCGAGCACGTGCCCGCTGTGTGGGAGGTCGCATCCCCCGAGCGGGTGCTCGAGACCCGGATGACCGCCGTCGACCGCACATACCGCGCTCTGCTGGGCGACAGGGTGACGGCGGACGCGGCGGTGGAGGCGGCGGAGCTGGCCCGGCGGGTCGCCGAGAGCGTGAGCGTGGCCGGGCGGCCGTTGGCCGCGGCCAACCTGGACCAGTCCTGGGCCGACGAGCCGCACCTGGTGCTGTGGCAGGCAGCCACCGTGCTGCGCGAGCACCGCGGCGACGGCCACCTGGCGGCGCTGCAGGCCGCGGAGCTGGACGGTTGCGAGTCGCTGGTGTCGTTCGCCGCGATCGGCGCCGCCCCCGCCGCGAACTTCGCCGGGCGCGGCTGGAGCGAGCAGGAGTGGGACGCGGCCCGGGAACGGCTGGCCGCCCGCGGGCTGGCCGGCCCCGACGGGCAGGCCACCGAGCGGGGGCGGGCGCTGCGCGACCAGGTCGAGCGGATGACCGACCAGCTGGCCGCGGAGCCGTGGCGGCTGCTCGGGGAGGAGCGCGCCGAGCGGCTGGCCCGGCTGGCTTCGCCGTTCCTCGGCGCGGTCTTCGAGGCCGGGCTGCTGCCGATGACCAGCACCCTTGGCATCGCCACCGTCAAAGCCCCCGACTAATCGAAACCGGGAGCGGGCTGCCAGAGGCTGATCTCCGTGCCCTGGTCGTCGGTGCAGGTGCAGCCGCGCCCCGACTTGCTGTCGTACAGCTCGCCGGTGTCGCCGCCCAGCTCCCGCACCCGCTTGACGGCCGCGTCGATGTCGGTGACGTGGTAGTAGATGTTCGGCTGCGAGGAGGGCCCGCGCGCGACGAAGCCCATCGGCACGGCCGTGTTCGTGACGTGCAGGTACGTCTCGTGCTCGCGCCTGAACTCCCAGCCGAACAGCGCCCCGTAGAAGGCGGCCGCCCGATCCAGGTCCGCCACGGACAGCGTGTAGTAACCCAGCTCGACACTCATGTACGAACCTCCGCAATAATTGCCGTTAGCGTTAAGGGTTAACAGCCTAACGGAAGCAGGCAATAATTAACACCAACGTTAACGAAATCGATGCGACGCTGGCCGCGCTCGCCGATCCCACCCGGCGCAAGGTCATCGACCTGCTGCGCGAAGGCCCGCGACCGGCCGGCGAGCTCGCGCAGGCCGTCCAGATGAGCGCCCCCGCCCTCAGCAGGCATCTGCGCGTGCTGCGGGCGGGTGGTCTCGTCCAGGCGGAGGCCGGCGGCGCCGACGCCCGCCTGCGCCTCTACACGCTGCGCCAGGAGCCGTTCACGGCGCTGCAGGCCTGGCTGGACCAGGTGCAGGCGTTCTGGGCCGAGCAGCTCGGCTCGTTCAAGGACCACGTGGAGCGCAGCCGGTGAACTCCGTCCAGGCCAGCGTCACCGTGCCCGTCGACCCGGCGACCGCGTTCCGGATCTTCACCGACGAGATCGACAGCTGGTACGTGCGCGGCCGCCACAGCTGGGTCGACCCGGCCCGCGCGGTCGCCATCCGCTTCGAGGACGGCTTCCTGCGCGAGCTGTGGTCCGACGGCGGCCACGTCGACACCGGCAGGATCCTCGCCTGGGAGCCGCCGCGCCGCCTCGTCTGGGCCGACCTGCTCAACGAGGGCGGCCGGATGGAGATCGAGGTGGCCTTCAGCCCGGTCGAGGGCGGCACCGAGGTGCTGCTGGAGCACCGCGGCCTGGACACGCTGCCCTCGGACGTGGCCGGACGCATCCGGCGCGGCTACTCCTGGAACATCGCGCTGCGCTGGTTCGCCGGCACGTGGGCGGGCTAGCGGCGGCCGTACTTCTTGTGCACGGCCTGCTTGCTCACCCCGATCGCGTCGGCGATCTGCGCCCAGGCCAGCCCCGCCACCCTGGCCCGGCGCACCTGGACCGCCTCCAGACGCTCGATCTCGCGGCGCAGGGCGGTCGTGGCGTGCAGTGCCAGCAGCGGGTCGTCGTCCTGCGCCTGCCGAAGGAGGGTCGCCAGGTCGTTCGTCATGTCCTAAAGGTAGTCCAGGAGCAGCCGGTTGATCTCCTCGGGACGTTCGAGGGCGGGCAGGTGCCCGGCCCAGTCCAGCTCGACCAGCCGCGCCCGGGGCAGCTCGCCGGCCAGGTGGCGGGCGCTCTCCTGGAAGTACGGCAGGTCGTGCGCGCCGGCCACGACCAGCGCCGGCACGTCGATCTCCGCCGGCGCGAACTCCTTCTCGACCTGCGACGGCTCCGGATCGGCGGCCAGCTGCACCTCGAACGCGTGCCGCTGCATCTCCACCACGCGCCCGAACGTCTCCCGCGACGCCTCGGGCCCGAGCAGGGTGCGCGCGTTCAGCTCCGCCGCCCCCTCGACGTCGCCCGCCTCCAGCAGGCGTCCCTCCTCGTCCCAGTACGCCCGCAGGTCCGGCGTGGGCGCCAGGTTGGAGACGGGGTTCAGCAGCACCAGCCGGCCGGCGAGCCCGGCCGCCGCCAGCTCCAGCGCGACCCGGCCCCCGCCCGACGAGCCGACCAGCGCCGCCCGGCTCACCTCCAGCGCGGCCAGCAGCCGCGCCACGTCGTCGCTGTCGCTGTACGGACCGTCCGACCGGTAGGGGCTGCGCCCGTACCCCCGGAAGTCCACCGTGATCACCCGGAAGCGCTCGGACAGGGCCTCCACCTGCGCGTCCCACATGCCCGAGTCGACCGACGTCGAATGCAGCAGCACGACGGGCTCGCCCGTGCCCCGCTCGGAATGCCAGATCGTCATCGTGACTCCACCGCCAGCCGCACGCCCAGCCCGATCAGCACCACGCCGGAGATCTGCTCCAGCCGCCGGCGCACCGCGGGCCGCCCCAGCACCGCCTTGGCCTTGGCCACCGTCCAGATGAGCAGCCCGTACCAGGCCAGGTCGACCAGCACCCACACGACGGCCAGCGTCGCGAGCGTGACCGGCACGTTCTGCCCCGGCGCGACGAACTGCGGCAGGAACGACATCGCGAACACCGCCGCCTTCGGGTTGGCCAGGCACGTCCCGAGGCCCGCCAGGTACGGCCCCCGCAGGCCCGGCACCACCGCCCCCTCGACCTCGGTCGCCCCGTTGGTCGAGGGCGCGCTCCTGCGGGCCTGCCACAGCGCCTGGGCGCCCATCACGACCAGCACCACGGCGCCGACCACGCGCATCACGTCATAGGCCAGCTGCGAGGCCACCAGCAGCGCCGACAGGCCGAAGGCGGCCGCAAGCCCCCACAGCAGGATGCCGGTCTCGTTGCCCAGCGTGGCGGCCATGCCGGAGCCGCGGCCCGCGCGCAGCGTCTGGCGCAGGATGATGGCCGTGCTGACCCCTGGCGCCATGGCCACCAGAACGCACGCGCCTACGAAAGCGAGAAGATACATGCGCGGCATGTTCCCAGAAATCGCACCGGGAAGTCGCCTGATTATCGGCCTACTCGTACAGTTTGCGCAGCTCTGCGACCGCCTCGCCCATCAGCGCCCGCAGCTCCGGCGGCCCCAGCACCTCCACGTCGGCCCCCATCCGCAGCAGCAGCCAGCGCGCGTGCGTGATCGACTCGATCGGCACCGTCAGCGTCAGCCAGCCCTCCGGATCGGGCTCGCCGGCCGCGGCCAGCGCGGCGCCGACCACGTCGGAGCCCATCGTGTACGCCAGCAGCTCGCCCCGGCCGGGGGCGAGCCTGATGACGGCCTCGGCGGTGTACATCCGCTCGCGGAACTCCTTGGCGTAGCCCTGCCAGAACTCGCCCAGGTCGAACCCCTCGGGCCGGGGGAAGCGGCCGGGCAGCGTCTCCACGGTCAGGATCCGCGCCACCCGGTAGGTGCGGGCGCTGCCGCCCGGCGGCGCGGCCACCATGTACCAGGACCCGCCCTTGAGCACCAGCCCGTACGGATGGATCACCCGGTCGACCTCCTGCTGCCCCCAGCGCCGGTAGGTCATGTGCAGCGGCCGCCGGTCCCACACCGCCTCGGCGACCTCGCTCAGATGCGGCACGTCGTCGGCCGAGCGATACCAGCTCGGCACGTCGAGCAGGAACCGCTCGCGCATCCGCGAGGCCTGCGAGCGCGGCTCGGGCGGCAGCGCGGCCAGCAACTTCAGCTCCGCGGTGGCGGCCACCTCGGCCAACCCCAGCTCGGCCGCCGGGCCGGGCAGCCCCGCCAGGAACAGCGAGGAGGCCTCCTCGGCGGTCAGCCCGTTGAGCCTGGTGCGGTAGCCGTCGAGCAGCTGGTAGCCGCCCGCGGGCCCCCGGTCGGCGTAGACCGGCACGCCGGCCGCCGACAGCGCCTCCACGTCGCGGTAGACCGTGCGGACCGACACCTCCAGCTCCTCGGCCAGCTCCGGCGCGGTCATGCGGCCGCGCGACTGCAGGAGCAGGAGCAGCGAGAGCAGGCGGCTGGCACGCATGGCCCCATTGTAGGAAAGCGGCCCGCGGGAAAGCTGCCGTTCAGCGGGCGGCGTACTCCTCCCTGGAGGACATCACCTGGGGCATGCGCCCCTCCACCCACTCCAGGAGCGGGATGAGCCGCTCGGCGGCCTCCCGGCCCAGCTCGGTGAGGCTGTACTCGACCTTGGGCGGGATCGAGGACTCGGCCACGCGCAGCACCATGCCGTCACGTTCGAGCGCGTGGAGGGTCTGGGACAACATCTTCTCGCTCACCCCGTCGACCCGGCGGCGCAGCGCGTTGAAACGGTAGGGCCCCTCGTACAGGGCCACCAGCGCCAGGATCGCCCAGCGACCGGTGATCGTCTCCAGCACCGAGCGCGAGGTGCACCGGCGTGAGAAGACATCGGCCACCAGCTCTTCGAACTCCTCCATGGAAACCAGCGTACGCGTTCGTGGGTACTTTCTGATAGAAAGTACTAACCAAAGCGCTGGTACTGAATGGGAGAAATCATGATTGTGGTGACCGGAGCCACCGGACAGCTGGGCCGGCTGGTGATCGAGGAGCTCAAGAAGCGCGTCCCCGCCGAGCAGGTCGTCGCCGCCGCGCGTACCCCGGAGAAGGGCGCCGACCTCGGCGTCGAGGTGCGCCAGGCCGACTACGACCGGCCCGAGACGGTCAGGAGCGCGCTGCGGGGCGTCACCAGGGTGCTGCTCATCTCCGGCCTGGACCCCAACCGCCTGCAGCAGCACTCGACCGTCGTGGACGCCGCCAAGGAGGCCGGGGCCACGCTCGTCTACACCAGCGCGCCCGGCGCCGACACCACCGAGGCCCTCCTGGCCGCCGACCACCGGGCGACCGAGGAGTACATCAAGGCGTCCGGGGTGACGTACACGATCCTGCGCAACAACTGGTACAACGAGGTCTACGCGCCGGCGATCACGGCCGCCCCGCAGCTCGGCGCCGTGCACGGCGCCGCCGGCGACGGCCGGGTGGCCTCCGCCTCCCGCGCCGACTACGCCGCCGCCGCGGCCGCCGTGCTGACCGGCGAGGGCCACGACGGCAAGGTGTACGAGCTGTCCGGCGACACGACCTGGACCCGGGCCGACCTGGCCGCCGAGATCGCCGCGGCCACCGGCAAGGAGGTCGTCTACCAGGACCTGCCGAAGGACGAGTACGCGGGCGTGCTGGCCGGTGCCGGCCTGCCGGTGCCGTTCGCGGAGATGATGGCGGACGTGGACGTCAACATCGCCCGCGGCTGGCTCTCGCACACCCCCGGCACGCTGCGCGACCTCATCGGCCGCCCCACCCAGCCGATCGGCGAGTACGTCCGTTCCCTCCTGGCCTGACCCCGCAGCGCGCCGTCAGCCGCCGAACTGCTGCCACGCCAGCCTGGCCACCAGGGCCACCACGACGCACAGCAGCACGATCCGCACGAAGCCGGTGCCCCGCTTGAGCGCCATCCGCGCGCCGAGCTGGGCGCCGGCCACGTTGCACACGGCCATGCCCAGCCCGAGCCCCCAGTTCAGGTGCCCCTGGAGCCCGAAGACCACCAGCGCCCCGAGGTTCGTCCCCACGTTGATGATCTTGGCGGACGCGGAGGCCGAGACGAAGTCCAGCCCGAGGATGGTGGTGAAGGCGATGATGAGGAACGTTCCCGTGCCCGGCCCCATGATGCCGTCGTAGAAGGCGATCCCCACCCCGGCCACCGCCACCGCGGCCAGCACCCGGCCGCGGGTCCGCAGGTGCGGCACCGGCATGGCCCCGAGCGCGGGCCTCAGCGTCACGAACGCGGCCACCCCGAGCAGCACCACCATGACGACGGGCCGCAGCACCTCGGCCGAGATCGCCGCCGCCGCCGACGCCCCGAGCCCGGCGCTCAGCACGGCCAGCCCGGCGCCGGGGAGCGCCACCTGCCGGTCGATCTTGGTGGAGCGGGCGTACGCGACGGCCGCCGAGGTGGTGCCGAAGATCGACGACAGCTTGTTGGTGGCCATCGCCTCGACGGTGGGCAGCCCCGTCATCAAGATCGCGGGGAGCTGCACCAGCCCGCCCCCGCCCACGACGGCGTCGACCCACCCCGCCCCTGCCGCCGCGACCAGCAACACCAGGACCTGCTCCAGCGGCACGCCACTCCCCCGATTTCCCCCAAGAAACCCCAAGAGTGTACAAGTCGCACAGCACGTGGCCTTGAGGGAGGGGTGACGTCAGGGGATCCGGGAGCCGAACAGCACCGCCGCGCCCGCCACCAGCAGCCCGGCCAGGATCGCGGCCACGATGAACCACTGGGTGATCTCCTGGTTGACCAGCTTGTAGCCGAGCGAGGTGCCGATCTGCTCGTAGACCTCGCGCAGCTCGCTGCCGGACTCGGCGGTGTAGGCCCGCCCGCTGGTCCCGTCGGACAACGACTGCAGGGTCTGCTTGTTGACCGGCACGTTCACCGGGCGGCCGTCGATGTTGACGGTGCCCTCCTGGGTGCCGTACGCGATCGTGGAGACCGGCACGCGGGCCTGCTGGGCGGCGTCGATGGCCTCGTTCACGGACCTGCCCGAGGTGTTGTCGCCGTCGGACAGCAGCACGATCGCGGCCGGCGGCGGGTCGGTGGCGGCCTGCTGGTCGAACGAGCGCAGCGAGTCGAGCGAGTTGAAGACGGCCTCGCCGATCGCGGTGCCCGGGCGGGTGGTGAGGGTGCCGATGGAGGTGACCACGGCCTGGTGGTCGGTGGTGGGCGAGATGACGACGTTGGCGGAGCGGGCGAACGACACCACGCCGACGTTGAAGCGGTCCGGCAGTTCCCTGACGAACGCCTGGGCCGCGGCCTTGGCGGCGTTGATCCGGTTGGGCTGGACGTCGTCGGCGTCCATGGACAGCGACACGTCCAGCGCGATCATGATGGTGGCGCGGTCGCGCGGCACGCGTACCTGGTCGGCGGGCTTGGCGGCGCCGACGACCAGGAGCGCCATCATGAGGAGGAACAGCGCGGGGCCGACGTGGCGGCGCCAGCCGGGGCCGGCGGGGGCGACGAGGTCGAGCAGGGCCAGGTTCGTGAAGCGCACGGTGTAGCGGCGCCGGGCGAACATCGACACGATGTACCCGGCCACCAGCAGCCCCACCAGCAGGAACAGCCAAAGCCAGCCGGGGGCCAAGAAAGTCACGTAGGTCTCCTGTGGGCGAGATGGCTCATGCGGCGCTGGCGGAGGACGAACTGCGCGATGTCGAACACCCAGTCCCGGTCGGTACGCAGCACGAGGTGCGCGATGCCGGCGCGGCGCAGCGCCACGCGGGTGCCCTCGCGCTGCAGGGCGGCCGCCTCCGCGTACGCTTGCCGAACCTTGGGTGAAAGATGCACTTCGCGTACTTTCCCGCTCTCGGGGTCGGTGAACGCGACCCGCCCCACGTCGGGCAGCTCCAGCTCGCGCGGGTCGATCACTTCGACCGCCAGCACCTGGTGACGGGCGGCCAGCCGCCTGATGGGGCGCTCCCAGGGGCGTTCGGCGTCGGGGTCGAGGCTGGGGCGGGCGTCGAGGAAGTCGGAGACGATCAGCCGCACACCGCGCCGCCTGCGGCTGGCCGACAACACCTCGATGCCCTCGGCCAGATCGGGCGCGTCGGGCACGATCCGGCCGCGCGGGGCGTCCATGAGCGAGTGCAGCAGCCCGTAGAGGGCCGGGCGGCCGGTGCGCGCGGGCATGCGGTGCACGTACTCGTCGTGCAGCACCAGCGCGCCGAACCGGTCGCCCAGCCTGCTCGACAGGAACCCGATCGCGCCGACCGCCGCGACCACCAGGTCGCGTTTGTCGGTGTCGGCGGTGCCGAAGTCCATGCTGGGCGACAGGTCGGCCAGCGCCCAGGTCTCCAGCTCGCGGTCGGCGATCAGGTCGCGTACGTGCGGGACGGTCGTGCGCGCGGTGACCGCCCAGTCCATGCGGCGCACGTCGTCCTCGCCGGGCACGTACACGCGGCTGTCGCCGGCCTCGCTGCCCGGCCCCGGCAGCAGCCCCTGGTGGGCGCCGTGCAGCAGCCCGTCCAGCCGCCGGGTGACCGTCAGCTCCAGCCGCCTGAGCGCCTGTTCGGCCGTGTTCACAGGCCGCTCACCGGTTCTGGTTCCAGACGACGAGAGGCGGGGGCACGGCCTGCAGGATCTGTTTGACGACCTGCTCCGGGTCGACGCCGTCGGCCAGGGCGTCGAAGGTGAGCATGAGCCGGTGCGACATCACGTCCACCGCCACGTCGCGTACGTCGTCGGGCAGCATGTAGTCGCGGCCGCGCAGCAGGGCCAGCGCCCGCCCGGCCGAAACCAGGCCCAGCGTGGCGCGGGGGCTGACGCCGATCTCGATGGTGTCGATGAGGTCGGGCAGGCCGTAGTCGGCGGGGCTGCGGGTGGACATGACCAGCCGCACCACGTAGTCGGCGACGAGCTGGTGCACCGAGACCTGCTCGGCCGCCTCCTGCAGCGCCAGCAGCTTGTCGGGGTCGAGCACCCGCTCGGGGACCGGCGGCTTGACGCTCATCCGGTGGAGGATCTCCAGCTCCTCGTGCGCGCTGGGGTGCGGCACCCGTACCCGGAACAGGAACCGGTCGCGCTGCACCTCCGGCAGCGGATAGACGCCCTCGGACTCGATCGGGTTCTGGGTGGCGAGCACGATGAACGGCCTGGGCAGCGGGTGGGTGACGCCGGCGAGGGTGACCTGCCGCTCGGCCATCACCTCCAGCAGCGCGGACTGGACCTTGGCCGGGGCGCGGTTGATCTCGTCGGCCAGCAGGAAGTTGACGAACACGGGGCCGAGCTCGACATCGAACTTCTCGTTGGAGGGGTGGAAGACCCGGGTGCCGATGATGTCGCTCGGCACGAGGTCGGGGGTGAACTGGATCCGGGCGAACGTGCCGCCCACGACAGTGGCCAGGGTGGAGGCGGCGAGGGTCTTGGCGACGCCTGGGACTCCTTCGAGCAGGCAGTGCCCGCGGGCCAGCAGGGCCACGATGAGTCTTTCGACCATGTGGTCCTGGCCGACGATGACACGCCGGACCTCGTCGAGACTTTGACGCAGCAGTGCCGCGTCGTTTCCGCCTGGCAACTCTTCGGCGACGCTCATGACGCCATTCCACCAAACGCGCCGCAAACGTGCACGACGCCACGTCTGTGCTTTCATGGCAAACGTGGCAAGTCCCCTGCAGTACGGCGATCCACCCCGGCTGGGACCTTACGTGGTCCAGGCCCGCCTGCACACTGCCCCGGCCGGCTTCGTGTACCTCGGCCAGGCACCCGACGGGCGCGCGGTGTCCGTCGCCGTGCTCACCCGAGGGGCCGCGCTCGACGCCGCCGCCCGTGACCGGTTCGTGACCGCGATCAGGGAGGCCAGGGGCGAACGGTCCGGATTCCGCGGCTGGCTCGGACGTTCCGGGCGGTCGCGGAGCGCGGTGCTGGACGACACGCCCGACGTGCTCGCCTTCGACGGCGGGCACGCGCCCTGGGTGGCGGTCCCGTACGTGCCCGGCCGGCCCGGGGCCGAGCGTTTCCTCGATCCCGTCATGGTGGGCGGGACGTTCATCGGCGAGGCGCACGGGCCCGACTTCGTGCCGTACTGGCTGACCGACCGCGCGCCGGCGCTGCCCGGCCCGACGCGGCAGCGCAGGCCGCTCACCGAGACCCGCAAGCGGGTCCTGATGGCCGCGCTGGCGCTGGTGTTGCTGCTGATGCTGGTGACGGCGATCCTGCTGCTGCTGTTGCTGGGCCGGCGCGACAGCGAGCCGCAGCCCCGGCAGCTGCCGCCGACGGTGTTCGTGCCGACGCCGCCGCCGACGCCGGCCAGCCCCGAGCCGCGGCCCTCGCCGTCGACGTCGCCCTCCCCGTCGGAGAGCGGGCAGGTCACGCCCGGTCAGACACCGGGCGACGAGATGGGTGAGGAGTCCCCGCTGTTCCATTAGTTTGAGCCTGACGTAACAGGAGGCTTTAGCTTCCGCGGCATGGAATTCATCGTTCACGACACCCTCACGCCGATGGCCGCCCTGCTGCGCGAGCCGCTCGAACGGCGGCCCGGCGCGCTGCGGGACATCCTGGAGCCGACGCGCTCGGAGATCCCGATGCCCGGCGACATCGTCGACATCCACCACCAGGGCGGCGGCTTCCGGGTCGACGCCGACGATCCGCGCTACCTGCCCGCCGTCCAGCGCATGATCGACGCCGACGTGCTCGGGCAGGTGCGGCGGGAGCTGGAGCGCGCCTCCGACCGGCTGCGTGACGCCACGCAGCGGGAGTCGGTGCAGGTCATGCTCATGTTGGGCAATCCGGACAACGAGCATTTGATGAAGGTGGGCGGCGGCTACTACGGCATGGGCGGCTCGCCCGGCTGGCTCTACCTGCTGGCCTGGCCGTCGGACGAGGTAATCGGCCGGATCGGGCACCTGGCGGTGCACGAGTTCCACCACAACGTCCGCTACACCAACGTCGAGTGGAACCCGATGACCGTGACCGTGGGCGAGCACGTGGTGGCCGAAGGGCTGGCCGAGGCGTTCGTACGGGAGCTGTCGGGGGCCGAGGCCATGGGGCCGTGGTCGTCGATGGTGAGCGGGGAGGCGTACGAGCGGGCGTACGAGCTGATCATGGCGGACTTCTCGCTGGCCGGGATGCAGCACACGTCGAAGTACGTGGTGGGGGACAGCGTGGCGCGCATGTTCGGGCAGGAACCGCGCGGCATCGCCGACATGGCGGGGTACGCGGTGGGACTGCACCTGGTCGACCGGGCCCTGGCCGCCACCGGCCTCACGGCCACGGAGGCGACCGTGCTGCCCGCGGCCGAGCTCCTGCGCCGCGCCGCCATCCACCCCTGACCAGCTCGCCCGCCCCCGAAGGACCCCACGGGGCCCCTCGGGGGACGCCGTCTCAGCTCGGCGAGACGAAGCCCGACTCGTACGCGGCGATCACGGCCTGGGTCCGGTCCCGGGCACCCAGCTTGGCCAGCACGTTCCCCACATGCGTCTTGACCGTCTCCTGGCTGACGACCAGCTCGGCGGCGATCTCGTGGTTGGACAGCCCCTTGGTCATCAGCCGCAGCACATCGCCCTCACGGCCGGTCAGCCGGTCGATCCCGGCCACCCGTCCCGGGCCCTGGGACCGGCGCCCGGCCAGCGCCCGGATCGCGGCCGGGAACAGCAGCGACTCCCCCGCCGCGACCAGCTTGACCGCCTTGATCAGATCGTCCGGCCTGGTGCGCTTGAGCAGGAACCCGCTGGCCCCTGCCCGCAGCGCGTCGTAGACATGGTCGTCGTTCTCGAACGTGGTCACCACCAGCACCTTCGGCGGCGCGTCCAGGGCCAGCAGGCGCTCGGTGGCCTGGATGCCGTCGAGCGCGGGCATCCGGACGTCCATGAGGACGACGTCGGGCCGCTCACGGCGGACCAGGGGCAGGACGGCGGCACCGTCCGCGGCCTCGCCGACCACGGTCAGGTCCGGCTCGGCGTCGATGATGATCCGCAGTCCGGCGCGGATGAGGTCCTCGTCGTCGGCGATCACGACTCTGAGCGTCATGGGCTCGACCGTAGCGGCAGACGCACCGTGACGCTCCATCCGGCCTCCGTGGGGCCCGCGTCCAGTTCGCCGCGCAGCAGCCGGACACGCTCGCGCATCCCCGTCACGCCCCTGCCTCCGGGACCGCCGCCGGTCCCCCGTCCCGGGTTGGTGACCTCGAGCCTCAGGTCGTCGTCCTGTACGGCGGCGGCCAGGCGTACGGGGCCGTGGCCGTGCTTGATGGCGTTGGTGAGCGCCTCCTGGAGAATGCGGTACGCCTCCCGGGAGACCACGGCGGGCACGGCGGACAGGTCACCCACCTCCTGCCGCACCTGAGCGCCCGAGGCGGCGACGAGTTCGTCGAGGTCGGCCAGCGTGGCCTGCGGCGCCCTGCCCCACCCCGGATCGCCATCACTCCGAGAGCCACCGGCCCGGTCGTCTTCGCGGAGCACTCCCAGGACGTGGTCGAGGTCCTCCAGGGCGGTGCGGGCCGACTGCTCGATCGCGGCCAGGGCCTTTCTGGCGATCTCCGGGTCACGGTCGAGGACCCGGCCCGCGGCGGCGGCCTGCAGGGTGACGACGCTCAGCGCGTGCCCGACCGAGTCGTGCAGCTCGCGGGCGAGGCGGTTGCGTTCGGCGAGCGTACGGGCGTGCTCTTCGGCGGCGGCCAGGCGTTCGGCCGGGGTGGGGCCGAGCAGGACGGGAGCCAGCCTGGCCAGCAGCTCGCCCGCGCCCGCCACCGTCGCCACCAGCGCCCCCAGCAGCGCCAGCCCGCCCAGCGGCCACAGCACCGCGGGCCATCCCGGCTCCACGACGACGCCGATGACCGGGGTCGCCCGCCCGGCGAACGGCAGCGCGAGCGTGACCAGCGTGAACGGCACGATGGCCAGCGTGGAGCCGCTGAGCAGCCCGCCGATCGCCAGGTGCAGGGTGAACCAGGCGGCGGTCCTGCGCCGCTCCTGCCAGGTGCGGCCCGCCTGCCTGGGCGGGCTCTCGACGTGCGCCCCGAGCAGCCCCTGCGCCGCGTTCACCTCCAGGGCCCGGATCGGCAGGAACAGCCCGGTGACGGCCACCACCGGCAGCACCGCCACGAACACGCCGATCTGGATGGGCAGCAGCAGGTTGGCGTTCTGGCCCTGCCACTGGGCAGCGATCAGGACGCCGGTCATCATGTACGGCATCAGCAGCGCGCCGCCCAGGATGAGGCACGCCCATCGGCGGGGCAGGTTCCTTCTCACATCCGCGATTGTATGTCGATGGATATTCGCTCTCGGTGGAATGCGCCCCTAGAGAAATGCGCCCCCAGCGAAATAATTCCAGAATTCACACCCGCCGGGTCTAGCGTTTTTTCTCGGAAATACCCAGCACAGAAAGGCGACCGGTCATGACGGAGACCCAGCGTGCGGCCTGGCCAGACCAGCTCAGCCAGCGCCTGCTGAAAGAGCGGATCGTCGTCCTCGGCCAGGAGGTCGACGACGAGATTTGCAACCGGCTCTGCGGGGAGCTCCTATTGCTGGCGGCCGAAGACCCACACCGCGACATAACGCTTTACATCAATTCGCCGGGCGGGTCCGTGACCGCCGGGATGGCGCTCTACGACATGATGCAGTTCATTCCGTGCGATGTGGCGACGGTGGCGATGGGGTTCGCCGCCTCCATGGGGCAGGTGCTGCTGACGGCGGGCGCCAAGGGCAAGCGCTACGCCCTGCCCAACTCCCGCGTCGTCATGCACCAGCCGCTCGGCGGCATCGGCGGCTCGGCCAGCGACATCCAGATCCAGGCCGACAACATGCTCTACACCAAGCGCCGGATGGCCGAGATCATCGCCCACCACACGGGCCAGCCGCTGGAGCGCATCCAGGCCGACTCCGACCGCGACCGCTGGTTCACCGCCCAGGAGGCGCTGGACTACGGCATCGTCGACCACATCGCAGAAGGGATGAACTGATATGAGCGGCCGCTATGTGCTGCCCTCGTTCACGGAGCGCACGTCGTACGGCATGAGGGAGATGAACCCGTACAACAAGCTCTTCGAGGACCGGATCATCTTCATCGGCGCCCCCATCGACGACACCGTGGCCAACGACGTGATGGCGCAGCTGCTCACGCTCGAGTCGCTCGATCCCGACCAGGACGTCAGCCTCTACATCAACTCCCCCGGCGGCTCGTTCACCGCCATGATGGCCATCTACGACACCATGCAGTACATGCGGCCGGAGATCCACACCGTCTGCATCGGCGAGGCGTCCTCGGCCGCGGCGGTCCTGCTGGCGGCGGGCTCCCCCGGCAAACGCGCCGCCCTGCCGCACGCCCGCGTCCTGCTGCACGAGCCCCACACGGAGGGCGGCCGCGGGCAGGGCAGCGACCTGGAGATCCACGCCAGGGAGATCCTGCGCATGCGCGACCAGCAGGAGGAGATCCTTTCCCGGCACACGGGGCGGGGGATCCTGGAGATCAGGAAGGACATCGAGCGGGATCGGATCTTCACGGCGGAGCAGGCGCGCACGTACAGGCTGGTGGACGACATCTACGCCTCCCGAAAGCGCACCCTGACCCCCGCCCCCTGACCCCCACCCCTCCCCCGGCCCCGCCCCAGGCGCACAACCAAGCACCGAAACCCAAGGCTGGAGCCGGGGGCCAGGGGTCCAGGCCGGAGGTAGGAACCGGGACCGGGAGCGGGGTGATGGTACCGGCGGGGTCGCCTCCGAAGGCCCCGCGTCCAAACACCCACACCTCCGGCCGACGCGCCGTGAGGCGGGTGCCCCACGGCGGCGGTCATGGTCGCGGCAGGAGCTTCAGGGTCGTGGCTCGGGCCTGGGCGGCGACCATGGGGACGACGTAGGTGCTGCCGTAACGGCGGTACTTGGTGCGGTACGCAGCATCGATCCGGTCGTTGATACCGGGATCGTTCTCCTCGGCCAGGGCGACGTCCTTGTCGATGCCGCCGGCGGTGATGTGGGCGTGGTGGCCGGCCCGGGCAGTCCGGTACCAGGCCCCGTCGCTGCCTCGGTAGGAGCGGATGTAAAGATCGTCCCCGTCACGGACGACCCAGATGGGCACCGGTGTGCGCGGCGTGCCGTCGTCGCGGACGGGCGCGATCCGCAGCTCCTCCGCGGTGCCGATACGGGCGAGCTCGTCGCTGGTCCATGAAGTCATGGCGGATGTCCTTTCCTGTGGTGGTGGCCGATCACAGGCCGGTCATGCGTTCCAGGTGTTCGGGATAGCGGGCGCCCTGGATGTCGATCTTCGCGGCGGCGGCGTCGATGTGTTCGAGGTCGTCGGTGGTGAGCTCGACGTGGGCGGCGGCGACGTTCTCCGCCAGTCGCTCCGATCTGCGGGTGCCGGGGATCGGAACGATCCAGGGCTGCTGGGCCAGCAGCCACGCCAGCGCGATCTGTGCGGGTGTGGCGCCCTTGCGCCGGGCGATGGCGCCCAGGAGATCGACGAGCGCCTGGTTCGCCTTCCTCGCCTCGGCGGTGAAGCGCGGGATGCTCGCGCGGATGTCGGCGCGGTCGAAGGTGGTGGCCGCATCGACGGTGCCGGTGAGGAATCCTTTGCCGAGCGGGCTGTAGGGGACGAAGCCGATGCCGAGTTCTGCCAGGACCGGCAGGACCTCCTGTTCGGGCCTGCGCCACCACAGGGAGTACTCGCTCTGCACGGCGGTCACGGGCTGGACGGCGTGGGCGCGGCGGATGGTGCCGGCGGCTGCCTCGGACATGCCGAAGTGCCGGACCTTGCCGTCCTGGATGAGCGTTTTGACCGCTCCGGCGACGTCCTCGATCGGCACCTGCGGGTCGACGCGGTGCTGGTAGTACAGGTCGATCACGTCGACGCCGAGCCGCTGGAGCGAGCCGTCGACGGCCTGCCGGATGTGCTCGGGCCGGCTGGACAGCCCGGTCTGGCGGCCCTCGGCGTCGAACGCGAATCCGAACTTGGTGGCGATCACGACCTGATCGCGGACAGGGGCGAGGGCCTCGCCGACCAGCCGCTCGTTGCGGAACGGCCCGTAGACCTCGGCGGTGTCGAAGAACGTGACGCCGCGCTCCACCGCTGCCCGGATGAGCGCGATCATCTCCTCCCGGCTGCCGGGGTTGGGGCCGTAGCTCTGGCTCATGCCCATGCAGCCGAGGCCGATCGCCGAGACCTCGAGATCACGGCCGAGAGTTCGCTTGTCCATGGTCGGCTCCTTCGTCGATCGTTTCACCGCTGATCATGATCGTCCGTCGCATCGCAGTCCGGGCGCGTACGTCCCGTCGTCGCCGTGAGGGCGGGTCCGAGCAGCCGGCTTGCGGCCGCGGCGGCCAGCGTGGCCGCGGCGGCGATGAGCAGGCTGGTACGCAGGCCGTGCAGGAAACCGGCCGGTTGGGCGAGCAGCGCGCCGAAGACCGCGACGGCCAGGGCACCGCCGACCTGCCGGCTGGTGTTGAACACGCCGCCGGCGACCCCGGCACGGTGGGGCGGGACGGCGTCCAGCAGGGCGGCGGTCATCGGCGGCATCACGAGCGGACCGCTCAGTCCGATCGGGACCATCAGGGCGGCCAGGGCCCAGACCGGGGTCGAGGCGGGCGCGAGGGCGAGGATCGCCAGGCCCGCCGCCATGAGGGCCAGGCCGGTGGTGATGAGTGCCCGCGTGCCGATCCTTTCGGTGATACGCGCGCTGAAGGGGGTCAGAATGGCGCCGACGAGCATCATCGGGGCGAACGCCGCTCCGGCGGCCAGGGCGGACAGGCCCCGCAACTGCTGGAGGTACAGGCTCATCACGAACGGCAGCCCGTAATAGCCGACGACGAACGCGAAGCCGACGACGACGCTGACCGTCGCGGTGCGGGAGGCGAACAGGTCCAGCGGCACCATCGGGTGGGTGCGGAGCGCCTGGGCCGCGAGGAAGGCGGCGAGCGCCACGCCCGCCACCGCGAACGCGGCGATCACCCGGGGCTCGGCGAACCCGGCGGCGCCGGCCTCGATCGCGCCGTAGGTCAGCCCGCCCATCGCCAGGACCGCGCTGACCTGGCCCGGCCAGTCGAAGGGGACACGCCGGTGGGGCGAGCGCTGGGTGCGGACGAGCAGGATCAGGGCCGCCGCGGCGACGGGCAGGTTGATGAAGAAGATCAGCCGCCAGCTGAGCATGGTCAGCAGTCCGCCCAGGACGGGACCGCACGAGGAGGCGACGGCGCCGCCCATCGCCCACACCGCGACCGCCCGTCCCCGCCGGACCGCGTCCGGGTAGGCGTGGCCGATCAGCGCCATCGAGGAGGGCATCATCACGGCGGCCGCCGCGCCCTGGACGAGGCGGGCGGCCACCAGCGCGCCCAGGTTCGGCGCCAGACCACAGGCCGCCGAGGCCAGGGCGAAGATCGTCACCCCGATGCCGAAGGCGCGGCGCGCTCCGACGCGGTCGGTCAGAGAACCCGAGGACAGCAGCAGTGCGGCGAACATCAGCGTGTAGCCGTCGACGACCCACTGCAGCCCGGTGATGCCACCGCCGACGTCGTACCGGATCGACGGCAGGGCGACGTTGACGATGACCGCGTCGAGGGTGATGACGAAGAAGCCGAGCACGGCGGCGGCCAGCGCGCGGCCGGCAACGGCACGCGGCCGGTCGGCGCCGGCGGCGATGGTCGGGCAGGCGGTGCGCGTGGTGGGCATCAGCGGTGATCTCTTCGCAATGCGGAGCGGGCAAACGGACGGGCTGCTCAGGGCTGCGGCCACATGGTGACGGGCGCGCCGTACATTGATGGCGCGGTACGTCTCGCCGGCCTGGCGGAAAGGCGGGGCCAAGGCGGGCAGCCGCTCCTCAGGACCTGGGCATCAACCAGGAAACCGCAGGTGGGCGCGGTGAGGGAGTCCCTGTCGTTGCCTGTACTGGCAGAACACCCCACGCCGGGTTTGAACCGGCCGGATGCATCCCGTACGACGGCAAGCCCTGCACCGCTCCCGCGACGAACACCCGGTCTCGGGACGGCCGCCGCGCTTCTGGGTGCCAGCGTTGTTGAACACCGAGTCCAGCAAGGTGTGTCCACCATGGCGGCGGGCAGCACGTACGACCGGCACCAGCCGGGAAAGCGCTGGTGAGACGGCCGCAAAGAGTTCCTGCTGTTCCCTGTACTGGCAGAACACCCCACGGCACCGAGATCCGGCCTACCCTGCGAAGACATGGACAACCGCAGTGAGGTCCGCGAGTTCCTGATCTCGCGGCGAGCCAAGATCACCCCGCGGCAGGCCGGGCTGCCCGCCTACGGCGGCCACCGGCGCGTCCCCGGGCTGCGCCGCGAGGAGGTCGCCATGCTCGCCGGCGTCAGCGCCGAATACTACGCCCGCCTAGAACGGGGCAATCTCAGCGGCGTCTCCGAAAGCGTCCTGGAATCCCTCTCCCGCGCCCTGAAGCTGGACGAAGCCGAACGCGCCCACCTGTTCGACCTGGCCCGAACCGCCAACGCCGGCCCCCGCACCCGCCGTCGCCCCACCCAGCAGCAGATCCGGCCCGGCATCCAGCGCCTCCTGGACTCCATGACCGACGCGGCCGCCTATGTCCGCAACGGACGCCTGGACATCGTGGCCGCCAACCGGCTCGGCCGGGCCCTCTACGCACCCGTCTTCGACGATCCGGTCCGGCCCGTCAACCTCGCCCGGTTCCGCTTCCTCAACCCCCGCGCCCACGACTTCTACCCCGACTGGGACGAATCCGCCCACACGACCGTGGCCCTGCTGCGTACCGAAGCAGGCCGCGACCCCTACGACCGGGCGCTGACCGACCTCGTCGGCGAACTCGCCACCCGCAGCGAGGAATTCCGCGCCCTGTGGGCCGCCCACAACGTCCGCCTGCACCACACCGGCGTCAAGAACTTCCACCACCCCATCGTCGGCGACCTCAGCCTCCCCTTCGAAGCCATGCCCCTGCCCGCCGACCCCGGCCTGACCCTCACCGCCTTCAGCGCCGAACCCGGCACCCCGGCCCACGACGCGCTCACCCTCCTCGCCAGCTGGGCCTCCACACTCGAACAGGCCGAACCAGCTCGGGAAAGCGACCAGCCCCGCACCACGGACGCCTGACCCACGCCGGCCACGAACCAGCCCCACCCGTGGCAGCCGCGACGGCCGGGCCCGGTCGGCCGCGTGCGTCGGGGATCCGGGCCGGTCCGGTAACGTTTTGCGACGTGGCCCACTACTTCTCCGAACAGCCGAAGGCAGCGAGCAGGCCGGGCTCCGTCGACCTGGTCCTGCCCGATCTGCACCTGCGGCTGGAGACCGACAGCGGCGTGTTCTCGCCGGAACGGGTCGACGTGGGCACGCGCATCCTGCTGGAGACCGTCCCGCCGCCACCGCAGGAGGGCGATCTGCTCGACCTGGGCTGCGGGTACGGGCCGATCGCGCTGACCATGGCCTCCCGGGCGCCCGAGGCGACCGTATGGGCCGTCGACGTGAACCGGCGAAGCCTGGAGCTGACCACCAGAAACGCCCAAGCCGCGGGCCTTTACAAAGTACGGTCAGCACATATCGACGAAGTACCAGATGACGTGAAATTTCGGGCAATCTGGTCTAATCCTGCGATCCGTATTGGGAAGCAGGCCCTCCACGACATGCTCACCAGGTGGCTGACGCGGCTCACTCCCGACGGCGTCGCCTACCTGGTCGTCCAGAAACACCTCGGCTCGGACTCCCTGCAGCGCTGGCTCGGCGAGCAGGGCTGGCACGCCTCCCGCGAGGCCAGCCGGGCCGCCTACCGCATCCTGAAGGTGACCCGATGAGAAGGCAACTGCGCCCCACCGACGTCAAGCGGCTCAACCGCACCTGGCGCAGGAACACCCAGAACCGCCTCGCCATGATCATCGAGTCGGTCACCGGCCCGTTCAACATCGGCTCGATCTTCCGCAGCGCCGCCGCGTTCGGCGTGGACGAGATCTGGCTCGCCGGCAACGCCACCCCGCCGACCAACCCCAAAGCGGGCAAGACCGCGCTCGGCACCGAACGCCTGGTCACCTGGCACGAGCCAATCCTGGCCACCGAGGCGGTCAAGGCCGCCAAGGCGGGGGGCTACACCGTGCACGCCATCGAGCTGACCGCCGAGGCCGTGCCGCTGCACCGCGCCGACCTGGGCCGCGACGTGTGCCTGGTGGTCGGCAGCGAGGATCACGGCTGCTCCCCCGCGCTGCTCGAGGCCGTGGACGGCGTCTGCTACATCCCGCAGGTCGGGCGGGTCGGGTCGTTCAACGTGGCGGTGGCCGCCGCCATCGCGCTGTCCGAGGCTCGCCGCCAAGAGTGGGAGAATCTCCTCGAACCGTAACCGAACCGTTCACCCACGGAAGGCATACTCAGGACGTGCTGAGCCGTCGATTCGCCTTTCTCGACCATCCGGGCCCGCTGGCCTTCGCGCATCGCGGAGGCGCCGCCGAGGGCGCGGAAAACTCCATCGCAGCCTTCGAACGGGCGGTCGGGCTCGGCTACACCTATCTGGAGACCGACGCGCACGCCACCTCCGACGGCGTGCTGCTCGCCTTCCACGACCACACGCTCGACCGGGTGACCGACCAGCGGGGCCGCATCTCGGAGCTGCCCTACCGGGCGGTCAGGCAGGCCCGCATCGGCGGGGTTCACGAGATCCCGCTGCTGGAGGACCTGCTGGGCACCTGGCCCGAGGTCCGCTTCAACATCGACGTCAAGGAGGCCGCCGCCATCGCGCCGCTGGCCGAGGCGATCCGGCGTACCAACTCCTATGACCGCATCTGCCTGACCTCCTTCTCCGACGAGCGGCTGACGCTGGCCAGGGCGGCGATGGGCAGGGAGGTCTGCTCGGCGCTCGGCCCGCGCGGCGTCGCCGCGCTGCGCGCCGCCGCGTCCACCTCCGGCTACGGCCGCCTGCTGACCCGCCTGTCGCGCGCCGGCGTCCCGTGCGCGCAGGTGCCGGTGGGCTTCCGCGGGCTGCGGGTGACCACCCGGAGTCTGGTACGTACGGCACACGCCATCGGCATGCAGGTGCACGTATGGACCGTCAACGACCCCGTACGCATGGAACACCTGCTCGACCTGGGCGTGGACGGCCTCATGACCGACAACGTCTCCGGCCTGCGTACCGTCCTGGAGCGCCGCGGCCAATGGCATCCCGGCAGCCTGGCCGCGTGATCCGGCCGGACTGCCCGGGCTCCGCGGCACGAGCGAGCATCGAGAGCACGGCGTACCAGCCCCAAGAAGCCAAGAAAGTCCCATAAGCCTGCAGGCCGGGTCGCCCGGCCGCATAGGAGCGACTCGACACCATGCCCGTACCCGCACCCCCCGCGGCCCTCGACGACTCCCCCGCAGCCCGCAGGCGCGAGCAGCGTGGCTGGTACTTCTACGACTGGGCCAACTCCGCCTTCTACACCACGATCATCTCGGTCTTCCTCGGCCCGTACCTCATCCCGGTCGCCAAGACCGCGGCCTGCGCCAAGGACTTCCCGAACATCGTCTCCGACACGTGCGTGGCCGACTTCGACAAGCTGGTCGACAGCAACCCGGGCCTGGGATACGTCGACGTGCTCGGCGCCGACATCAGGCCGGCCGCGTTCTTCGCGCTGACGCTGACGATCGCGGTGTTCCTGCAGATCGTGGTGCTGCCCGTGGTGGGCGCGCTGGCCGACCACACCGGGCGCAAGCGGGAGCTGCTCGGCGGCTTCGCCTACGTCGGGGCGCTGGCCACGATGGCCCTGTACTTCGTCGAGGGCGACCGCTACATGCTGGGCGGGGTGCTGTTCATCCTGGCCAACCTCGCCTACGGCTCCTCGGTCGTGGTCTACGACTCGTTCCTGCCGCAGATCTCCACCCCGGCCGAGCGCGACAGGGTGTCCTCGCGCGGCTGGGCCATCGGCTATCTGGGCGGCGGCCTGCTGCTGGCCCTCAACCTCGTCCTCTACACCCAGCATGAGGCCCTGGGGGTTGCCGAGGGCATGGCGGTGCGCATCAGCATGATGTCGGCCGGCCTGTGGTGGGCGATCTTCACGATCATCCCGCTGCTGCGGCTGCGCAACCGTCCCGTGCCCGCCCACGAGAACACGGCGCTGCGCTCGGTCGGCGGCAGCTTCCGCCAGCTCGGCCGCACCCTGGCCGAGCTGCGCCGCTATCCGCTGACGCTGCTGTTCCTGGTGGCGTACCTGATCTACAACGACGGCGTGCAGACGGTGATCGGCAACAGCGCGGCCTTCGCCTCCGAGGCCCTCAAGCTCGACAAGACGGTGCAGATCACGGCCATCCTGATGGTGCAGTTCGTGGCGTTCTTCGGCGCGCTGCTGCTGGGCCGGCTGGCCCGCAGCATCGGCACCAAGCGCGCGGTGCTGGCCAGCCTGGTGCTGTGGACGGCGATCGTGGTGGCGGCGCTGTTCGTCCAGGAGGGGCAGGAGCTGCAGTTCTACCTGATGGCGTTCGCGATCGCGATCGTGCTGGGGGGCACGCAGGCGCTGTCGCGCTCGCTGTTCTCGCAGGTGATCCCGAAGGGGCGGGAGGCCGAGTATTTCAGCCTGCTGCAGATCAGCGACAAGGGCTCGGCGTTCATCGGCTCTTTGACGGTGACGATCGCGCTCAATCTGAGCAACAGCTACCGGATCGCCATCGTCTCCATGATCATCTTCTTCATCATCGGCTTCGTCCTCCTGGCCCTGACCAACCTTCCCAGGGCGATCCGCCAAGCCGGCAACGAGGTCCCCGACCGCATCTGACCCCATCCCCCGGGCAAACCCCTCGCGCCCGTTCACCGGGAGAGCAGCCGCATGAGGCGCCATCCCACGTGGACACGCGCTGGTGGTCCGGTCCGCAACCTCCCGCCGCCGTGGGCGACCGGCCTCCGGGGTCGTCCCGGCGTTCGGCAGCCTAACTCCCGGCGCGCCCCTGGCGTTCGGCGGCTGCACTCCCAGCGGTTTCCTGGACGAGCACACAGGCGGCTCGTCCAGGTGCCCGCACCGAGACGAGCAACCAGACGCCACATCCAAGCGCTCACACCAGGGCGTACCGCCAGATGGCACATCCAAGCGCTCGCGCCGAAGTGAGCAGCCGCGCGGATCGTGAGGCGCTCGCACCGGAACGGACCACCAGACGGTACAACCAAGCGCTCGCGACGAAAACGAGCGGGCGGGCGGATCGTCCACGTGCTCGCGACGAAACGAGCAGTTGGGCGGCTCGTTCAAGCGCTCGCGCCGATCACGGCAACTCGCCGCAGGCTTCCAGCGGGCGGCCAGGCAGGAGGGTTCAGTCGTTTGGGCTGTGTGGCGGATCGGGGCTGGAGTCAGGCAGGGGTTCAGAACTCGAGTCGGCCGGAGCGTCAGGGCACGGGCCGAGCTTGTGGGCGATCCAGAACGCCGTCCCTGCGAGAGCGGCCGTGCCCACGATGGCGAACAGCACCCACCACCCCCGATGACCGTTGCCGTACGAGTCGCCGGTGGTGCGCCCGGCATCGGAACCCGGCACGCCTCTACCATCCGGCGTGCCAGTACCGCCTGGCGCGCCCGTACCGCGCGGCGGGGATCCGCCCGGGAGCGACGAGGCGCCATCGCCAGGTGAGGTTGATGGGCCGCCGGTATCGGGCAGAACGGACGAGCCGCCGTCGCCGCGTCGAGTCGCCGCGTCGTCAACGTCGTGCGAGGGCGGCCACCCCTCGGTTCCATCGAGGGACGACCAGCTTCCATGGCCCTCAAGCGACCCCCAAGCCCCAGCGTCCGACGACCAGCCCCCGCCGCCAGGCGACCAGCCCCCGTTGACAGACAGCGAGCCTCCCCCACCAGGCGACCAGCCTGCGGCACCAGACGGCGAACCGGCACCACCAGGCGACCAGCCTGCGGCGGCAGGCGGCGAGCCTGTGCCGGGCTGCGTGGTCGAACTGTCGGAATGGCCAGGTTCTTGGGGAAACATTGCGGCGTCTCGAGACGGCGAGTCCACGCCAGGGGGCGGAACCCCGTTGGGCGGCGTCTGTGAGCTGCCAGCGCCGCGTTGCGCGGGTCCGCTCCCCCCTTTCCAGGTCGGTGAAGTGGGGCCGCCCGACGCCTGTGAATCCGATCCGCCTCGGGGGTGTAAATCCGGCCCGCCTCGCGCCGGTGAGCGTCCATCGCTCTTCTGCGGCTCTCCGCCGGCACGCGGTGCTGACGGACCTGCGACACCCCGGAAGGTGCGTGTCCCGTCACCGGTGCCCGCGGGCCCGGGGCCGTGCGAGGCATCCTGCCCCTCGCCACCCCCCAAACCGCTGGAGGGGGACGGTTGCGCCTCCGCCCCACCCTGTGATCGTCCGTCATCCGAGCGAGGCTGCGAGCCCTTGCCCGGTCTTGAGCTCCCGCCTGATCCGGCGCCTGGGTGGTCCCTCGCCGGACCCGTGCGCGCCGCTTTGCCGTCCCCACCGTCGCCCTCCCCGTCATCGTCATCGCCCCCGTCGCCATCCACGGAGGCGGCGTCGACCTGGACCGCGCCGAGCGGCGTCGCCGCCCGGGCCTCCCGCCGCCCTGGTAGCGCCGCCGTGGTGCCCAGGACGAGCGCGACGGTGACGGCCGGCAGGAGCCATCGTGGTCCCCGTCTCATCGGCGTCTCCCGTCGGTAGGTCCCGTACGCTGCCGGTTCTCACCCTGCGGGCCTACGATGGCGCCTGCGTTAGCGGCGGATGAGAGATCTCTCATCGACAGGCGGACGCCCGATCCCCGAAGCCGTCCAAGGCGGCACGCCGGTCACGGCAGTCCGGGCGGCTCTGATCGCTACAGCCAGGGACCGACTGCAGGCACGGCGGTGCGGCCGGTGATCTGGTCACAGCGACCCGGGACGCCCTCCGGGTGCAACGGCGCGGCCGACATCCTCGTCACGAGGTTCAGGGGCCCAGGCCGGTCACGGCGGTGCGATCGGTGGGCTGGTCACGGCGGGGCGGCGTGCCCGGTCGGCAGTGCGCTGGGTGGGCTGGCCGCAGCGGACGGCGGCGTGCCCGATCACCACAGTACGGCCGGTGGGATGGTCGCGGCGGACGGCGGCGGGCCTGGTCATGACGGTGCTGCGAGGAGCATGGTGCCGGGGCCCTGGGCCGCGCCCGGGCCGCGTACGGCTGAGACCGTGTCCGCGGTGGCCTCGTCGCCGCAGTGTGGGCAGGTGACGACGGGGGTGAAGCGCTCTCCGCAGGAGTGCACCAGGAGAGCGGGCGGGCCGCCCGGCGGCGTGGACCAACGATCGCCCCAAGCCATCAACGTCAGCAGGGCAGGCACGATGTCGCGGCCCGCCTCGGTGAGGACGTACTCGTGGCGCACAGGACGCTCCTGGTACGGCCGCTTCTCCACCACGCCGGCCGCCACCAGATGCTCCAGGCGGCGGGTCAGGAGGTTGCGCGAGATGCCCAGGTCCTCCGCCAGGTCGTCGAACCTGCACAGGCCCAGGAACAGGTCACGCAGGATCAGCGGTGTCCACGGCTCGGCGACCACGCCGACGGCCTGGGCGATGGAGCAGTGCATCTCACCGAACCTGTTCATGGACCCAGGATAGTGGGTTGATAAAGTGAACCTATGACAGTTCACATTCAGGACTCACCTGCCGCCGCCTACCGCCGGGCCGGCGAGGCACACGACGTCGACGCCCTCGTCGCCACACTGGCCGACGACGTGGTCTTCCGCTCGCCGCTCAGCACCAATGCCGCCTTTCAGGGCAAGGAGCCGGTACGGGAGCTGTTCTCGGTCGTGTTCGGCGTGCTGTCGGACCTGCGCTATCAGAGGGACATCGGCGACGAACGTACGCGGGCCCTGACCGCGACCGCCCGGCTGGGGCGCCAGGAGATTCACGAGGCGGCGCTGGTCGAGGTGGGCGAGGACGGGCTGATCAAGGAGATCACCATGTGGATCCGGCCCCTGCCGGGACTGACGGCGATGATGGCCGCGCTCGGCCCCGGCATGGCGCGCACCACCGGCACACCGGGCCTTCCTTGGCTTGTTGCCGCCGCCGTCAAGCCGCTGGCGGCGATGACCCGCTTCGGCGACAGGACCCTGGTCCCGCTCCTGACCCGCAGGCGTCCCCGCTAGAGCCCAACGAGGGCGCCCGTCTCATGCCGCTCCGCCCCGCTCCGCCATGCCCAGTTCCGCCCCACCCGGCCCCACGCTGCCCACCCCAGGCCGACCTGCCTTGCCCGCGCCACCGACGGCGGGCGCCCGCGGGAGGGGCCGGAATGTCGCGGTCTCACACCAACCAAGGAGGTTCACTGATCCGAAGAGAGAGCGGTGCTCTTGACAGCGCCTCCCCGAAGCGAGAGCATTGCTCTCACTAAAGAGCAACGCCCTCTTCAAGGAGCATTGATGGCCCCCAGGATCACCTCCCTGGCCTTCGCCAGCGCCGGCATCCTCTTCCTCGCCTATCCCGCGATCCGCCCTTCCGGCGACGACGCCACGGCCATGGCCTCTACGGCGTGGGTCGCCGGGCACGCGGCCGCCATGCTCGGTTTCGTGCTGCTCGGCCTGGCCGTGCTCGGGCTGCACCAGGTGCTCGGCGACCGCCTCTCCCTGCGCGCCGCCGCCGTGACCTGGGTGGGCGCGGGCCTGACGCTCCCGTACTACGGTGCCGAGGACTTCGGCCTGAACGTGATCGCCCGGCGTTCCCTCCACGACCAGGCGCCCGCGCTGATGGAACTGGCCGAGGAGTTCAGGTACGGGCCCGTCGCGATCACCATGTTCGCCGTGGGGCTCCTTGTTCTGGCCGTCGGCGCGGTGATGGCGGCGATCGCCGTCTGGCGGTCCGGAACGCTGCCCAAGTGGAGCGGGACGGCTCTGGCACTGGGGTTCGTGCTGTTCATCCCGCAGTTCTTCGGCCCGTATCCGCTGCGGATCGTGCACGGCGCGCTGATCATGATTGGCGGGGTCTGGCTGGCGGCGGCCCTGGTCAGGGCGGGAACGCGGGCCCGATCGGCGACTGTGTGAAGAACCGAAGCCCCAAGCGCGATTGGATCACCCCGCGGGTGGGAATCCCATCACGGTACCAAGCGTTAGACACCGTGGGAGACAGACCCCCCACGCAAGGGGGCCCTGTAGGAGGCATTTAGACATGGGCGAGCGCGCGCTTCGTGGCACCCGGCTCGGGGCAACCAGCTACGAGAACGACCGTAACACGGATCTGGCCCCGCGCCAGGAGGTGTCCTACACCTGTCCTAAGGGCCATCGCTTCGAGGTTCCGCTTGCAGCCGAGGCTGAGATCCCCGCTACCTGGGAGTGCCGCATGTGCGGCGCGACCGCGGTGCGGGTGGACGGCGAGCAGCCGGAGTCCAAGAAGGTCAAGCCCCCGCGGACACACTGGGACATGCTCCTGGAGCGGCGGTCAATCGAAGATCTTGAGGAGGTGCTCAACGAGCGGCTCGCGGTTCTGCGGGCCCAGCGTCGTAAGAGCGCCTGACCTCCTCTCACGGTGAAACCCCCGGGCTACCCGCCCGGGGGTTTCTTCATGCCCACACCACGAAGGTGGTGCCAGAGTCAGGACAGCAGGGCCTGGGGGCCGAGGCCTTGAGGCTGGCATTTGCCCACGCAGTTGCCGGGGTGTCTGCGGGTGGCGGAGTTGCGTCAGTTTTCTCTGTTTCGCCGCCTGGGCGGCCTGCGCCAGGAGCTCCCCGTCCAGGGACACCTTCCACTCCGCCAGGTACAGGTGAACGCAAGTCGGCCAGCAGGAGCAGGCCGGGTTCGGAGTGGCGGACGAGCCGCTCCGGGGCCTTCTCGCGCAGGCGTTCATGTCCCTCGGCCCGAGGCGGCCGTGGTTGACGCGATCCGGCGCGCCCGCGCATCCCGACGACGCGTCCGTCCTTGACCGCGAGGTCCAGGCCGTCATTGCCGTGCAGGAGCGTCGCGCTCTGCACTCCCCGTCCTGCGCGCGCAGACCGCTCTCGGGCAAGGAGCCGACGCCGACCCGCCAGGGCTCTACCTCCGGGCCCGGACAGCGTCCGCGTCCCCCATGGCTCGGCGAGCCTACGGCATGCGCCCTCCCGGGGGCCGATAGACCTCGAACGCAGGCCCCACCGGGACGATCAGTCGCGGTCCTCGCGGATGACCTCGCCGTGCACCACCCGGCCGCCGTCCGGCACCTTCACGTCCTGGTGGGGCGGGAAGAGGTTCGCGTACGGGGAGCTCGCGGCCAGCCGCTTGACCCGGCGGTCGAAGAACCAGGCGCCCAGGCGGCGCATCAGAGGCCGCGTGAACGGCAGGATGCACAGGAACCCGAAGACGTCGGTGAAGAAGCCCGGCGTCAGCAGCAGCGCGCCGCCCACCAGGACCAGGCCCCCGTCGGCGAGCTCGCGCTCGGGCATCCGGCCGGACCCGATCGCCTCCTGGAGCGCCCGCCAGGCCCTGCGGCCCTCGCGGCGTACCAGCCAGGCGCCGAGCAGGCTGTCGGCGATGAGCAGGGCCACGGTGGCGGGCCCGCCGATCACCGAACCCACCTGGATGAGCAGCCAGATCTCCAGGACGGGGACGACCAGGAAGGCCAGGAAGAGCAGCAGCCGCATCGTTTCCTCGATTCCGCACCAGCGCGTTACACCAGGAACAACGGCCGACGGCCCCAAAGCGTTCCAGGCTGCTAGCGCGCCCTGGGCACCGAGTCGAGCAGCAGCCTGGTGTAGGGATGCTCGGGCTCCGCCAGCACCCTCGCGACGGGCCCACGCTCGACGACCACCCCTCTGTGCAGCACCAGCGTGTCCTCGCACAGGTGGCGTACCACGGCCAGGTCGTGGCTGACGAACAGCAGCGCGACGCCGGATTCGGCGCGCACCCGGTTGAGCAGTTCGAGGATCTGCGCCTGGATGGAGACGTCCAGCGCCGCCACGGCCTCGTCGAGCACGAGCACCGACGGTTCCACGGCCAGCGCCCTGGCGATGGCCAGGCGCTGCCGCTGCCCGCCGCTGAGCTGGTGGGGCCGGGCCCCGGCCTCGCGGCTGCCCAGCCCGACCTGGTCGAGCAGCTCGGGGACGCGCGAGCGGTCCCCGCCGTGCAGCCTGAGCGCCACCTGCAGGCACTCGGCGGCGGTGAGCCTCGGGTCGAGCGACAGATAGGGGTCCTGGAACACCATCTGGATCTCGCGGGCCCGCCGGAGCCGCGCCGCCCGGCCGCGTTCCCTGGCCGAGCGCGCCCGCCCGTCCACGGTGATCGTGCCGGAGTCGGGGGTGACGAGGCCGACGAGCATGCGCGCGATCGTCGTCTTCCCCGACCCGGACTCCCCGACCAGGCCCAGCGAGCCGCCCGGCGGCAGCTCGAAAGACACCTGGTCGGCGGCCACCGAGCCGTGGAAGGACTTGCACAGATCGTGTACGCCGAGCATCACGCCTCCACCAGACGGCAGGCGGCGGAGCCGCCGGACACGGTCACGGGCCGCGGCGACCACTCCTCGCAGGCGTCCGCGGCCCGCGGGCACCGCGGCGCGAACGGGCAGCCGGCGAACGTGTCGTCCAGCGAGGGCGGGCGGCCGGGGATGGGCCGGAGGGGACGGGGATCGTCCAGCTCCGGCGTGCAGGCCAGCAACCCGGCCGTGTACGGGTGCCGGGGGTCCTCGAACAGCTCCTTGGCCGGTCGCGACTCGACCACCGTGCCCGCGTACAGCACGTGCACCCGGTCGCAGAAGGACGCCGCGAGGTGCAGGTCGTGGGTGATGAACAGCATGCCGAGCTCCCGCTCCGCCTGGATTTCCCGCAGCAGGGCCAGCGTCTCGGCCTGGGTGGTGACGTCGAGCGCGCTCGTCGCCTCGTCGGCCAGCAGCAGCGCGGGGTCGGCGGCCAGCGCGGCGGCGACGACCACCCGTTGCAGCATGCCGCCGGACAACTCGTGCGGGTATTGCCGCATGCGCAGCTCGGGATCGCGCAGGCCGACGGCGGCCAGCAGCTCCACCGCCCGGGCGCGCGCCTCGGCCTTGGGGCGGCCCAGCGTGTGCACCATGCGCTCGGTCAGGAAGTCGCCGACCCGGCGGACCGGGTTGAGCGAGGAGCGCGGGTCCTGGTAGATCATCGACACTTGCGAGGCCCGCAGGTCCCTGAGCCGGCCCGGGTCCATCGCGAGCACGTCCTCGCCCGAGACCAGCACCCTGCCGGAGGCGGCCGCCCCGGCGGGCAGCAGCCGCAGCACCGCCCGGGCCAGCGTGGACTTGCCCGATCCCGACTCGCCGACCAGGCCCACGATCTCGCCCTTGCCGACGGCCAGCGACACCTCGCGCAGGATCGGCCGCCGGCCACCCGCCGTGATCGTCAACTCCTCCACGGAGAGCAGCATCAGGTCCCCCTCACGCCCATGCGGTCGGCCAGGCGTACGCCGATCACGTTGAACGACACGACCACCAGCGCGATGGCCGCGCCCGGCACCAGCACCGGCAGGAACGCGCCCTGCACGATCGCCGGTTGCCCTTCCTTGACCATGAGCCCCCAGTCGGACGACGGCGGCTGCGCCCCGAAGCCGAGGAAGCTCAGCGTGGCCAGGCTCATCAGCCCCTCGCCGAACAGCACGACCAGGTAGCCCACGATCGAGCGCGCCATGTTGGGCACCAGGTGCCGGACGCAGATCGCGAACCCGCCCATGCCCTGGACCCGGTAGGCGTCGATGTACGGCTTGCCGCACTCGCCCAGCGCCACGCTCCTGGTGTAGCGGGCGATCGTCGGCGTGTACGCCAGCCCGAGCGCGACCACGGCCGTGGTCATCCCGTTGCCGAACACCGCGACGACCAGCACCACGAACAGCAGCCCGGGGAAGGCGTACATGACGTCGGTCAGCCTGGACACGACGGCGTCCACCCAGCCGCGGTGCCAGGCGGCCAGCGTGCCGAGCGCGACGCCGAGCACGGAGGCGATGGCCAGCAGCGCCAGGGGGCCGATCAGGGAGGTGCGGGCGCCGTACAGGACCCTGGTGAACAGGTCGCGGCCCGACTGGTCGGCGCCGAGCAGGTGCTCGGGCGACATCGGCGCGAGCGTGGCGGCGAAGTCGACCCCGTCCGGCTCGTACGGGGCCACCAGCGGCGCGAACACCGCAGCCACCACGACCAGCACCAGGAAGGCGCCGGCCAGCCGGTAACCGAGCGGCCGGGCGGACTTCGGAGAGAGTGTGGCGACCATCGTGGTCATGCGGCCCTCCGCACCCTGGGGTCGATCAGCGGCTGGGCGAGATCGACGAGCGTGGTCACGAGGATGTACGCGCTCACCATGAGCAACATCACCGCCTGCGTCACCGGGAAGTCGTGCGTGTTGATCGCGTTGACCAGCAGCGAGCCGACGCCGTTGAGCCCGAACGCGGTCTCCACGGTCACCGTGCCCGCCAGCATGCCCGCCGTGACCAGCCCGCACATGGTCACGATCGGCCCCAGCGCGCCCCTGAGCACGTGTCTGACCACGATCAGCCGCTCGGACAGCCCGGACGCGCGGGCCACGGTCACGTGGTCGAGCTCGCGCTGCTCCACCATGGACTGCCGGGTGACCCGGCTGATGATGGCCAGCGCGCCGAGCGCCAGCGTCACGGCGGGCAGCGTCAGGTGCCACAGCGACTGGCCGCCCATGACGGGGAACCAGCCGAGCTGCACACCGAACAGCGAGATCAGCGCCGTGGCCACCACGAAGGGCGGCACCGAGGTGGCGAACGTCGTGCCCGCCACCACCGCCGAGTCGGTGCGCCCGCCGCGCACCGCGGCCAGCACCCCGAGCGCGACCCCGAACACCACGAACAGCACCGCGGCGTACGCCACCAGCCCGAGCGTGCTCGGCAGCCGCGCCATCAGCAGGTCGAAGACCTGGTCGTTGTACTGGGTCGAACGCCCGAGGTCGCCGGTCGCCGCGTCACCGAGCCATCGTGCGTACTGCACCAGGAACGGGTCGTCCAGGTGGTATTCGGCCCGGACGGCGGCCAGGTATTCGGGCGTGAGGTTCTCCTTGCCGCCCGCCAGGAACGTGACCGGGTCGCCGGGCGCCGCGTAGGACGCCCCGAAGATCACGAACGAGGTGGCGAGCAGCGTGACGAGCAGCCCGGCCAGCTTGCGCACCATGGACTCAGCCCTTGGCCCCGAGGTCGGCCGCCCACGGGTAGCCCATGTTCACCTGCGAGGCCGGGGGCCCGGTCACCTTGCTGCCGAGCACGACCGCGTTGGGCACCTCGACCAGCGAGATCCACACCATGTCGGCGGTGAAGCGGCGCTGCAGCTCGATGACGTCCTTGGCGCGGGCCGCGTCGTCGGTGGCGCTCAGCGCCTTGGCGACGAGCTCGTCGTACTCGGGCGAGCTGAACTTGACCCAGTTGTTCGACGAGCCGGTCAGGCCGTTGTCGTAGAAGCCGATCGGGTCGGACTTGGTGATGTACCAGTCGTCGGGCACCAGGTCCACCTGCGCGCGCAGCGACTTGTCGGTGTAGAAGCTGCCGAACTCCGAGGCGGGGACGGTCTTGATCTGCGCGGTCAGCCCGATCTTCTTCGCCGCGTCGACCACCGCGTTGGCGATCACCGTACGGGCCTGCTCGCCGTTGGTCGCCACGATGATCGGCTCCTTCGGCGACCCGGCCTCCTGCACGAGCTTCTTGGCCTCCTCCAGCCGCGGTGTCTCCGGCGACCCCTGCAGCTGGTCGTAGGCCGTCTGGAACGCCTCCTTCTCGTAGGACCACGCCCCCGCCCCGACCGGCACCTTCCACGGCCTGGCCAGCCCCGCGAACCCGGACTTGGCGATGCCCGCCCGGTCGACCGCCAGCGACAGCGCCCGCCGGATCCGCGCGTCCTTCATCACGCCGCGGTCGGTCGGCAGCAGCACGAACACCCGGGTGGTCGCGCCGTAGGCCACGCTCACCGCCTGGTTGCTCTGCAGCGCCACCGCGGGCCCGGTGTCCGACAGGTACGCCCCCTGCGCCGCCCCCGTGACCAGGCTGTTGACCAGCGCCGTGTCCTCGGCCCACTGGAAGGTGACGCTCTTGGTGAGCGGTTTGACGTCCTTGTTCCAGTACGCGTCATAGCGCTCGATCGTCAGCCGGCTGCCGGACTTCCACTCCTTGAGCCGGTAGGGCCCGCTGCAGGCGTCTTCGTGCCCGGGCGTGCCGAAGTCCTTGCCGAGCTCGTCCACGACCTTCTGGTTCAGCACGATGCCCGCGCCGCCCGCGAGGGCCTGCACGAACAGCGCGTTGGGCCGCTCGAACGCGATCGTGACCTCGCGGTCGCCGGTCTTGGTGACCGACTGCACGTCCTCGAACTCGTCGGACTCGTCCTTGCCCTCACCCGAGTGGCGCTTGAGGCTCCACACGACGTCATCGGCGGTGACCGGCGAGCCGTCGTGGAACGTGGCGTCCTGGCGCAGCGTGAGGACCATGGTCTTGGGGTCGGGTTGCTCGGCCTTCTCGGCCAGCCACGGCTTGACCGTCATGTCGGGCTGGGTCTGCATGAGGCGCTCGCAGACGTTGGCCATGACCGTGCGGTTGTCGGTGCCGCCGTCGAGGTCGAGGTCGAGGGTGCCGGGCTCCTGGCCGAGCAGCCAGACGGCGTTGTCGAGCGGGCCTGCCGCCTTCGGCGTGCGGTCGACCAGCGTGAGCGTGGCCGGGTCGGGCGCCTTGGTGGTGGCCGCCGGTCCGCCGCAGGCCGCGGTGAGAGCGGCGAGCCCGAGCAGGGCGAGGGTCTTCTTCACGGGGTCACTTCTCCATGCGGTCCGTCGTAGAGGTTCCAGGGCACGCGCTCGTACTCGTGGTCACAGGGCGTGCCGGCCGCGATCAGGTAGTCGCCCGTGGTGAGGTCGACGCAGCTCGACAGCAGGGTCGCCCACCGTTTGACGGCGGGCTGGGTCTCGTCGGGGTGGGTACAGAGGGACTCGGGGTAGCCCAGGTGGTCGGACATGGCGAGCCTGATGCGCTTGCGGGCCTCGTCGGTGCCGGACGCCTCGGCCACGGTACGCAGCCCGCCCTCGGCCCTGGGCACCCGGAACAGCGAGTCGGCCGAGCCGGGCCGGTAGGTCGCGGCCAGCTGCGGCGGCACGAACGCCTGGTAGTGGTTGCCGTGCACGAGCAGCCCGTCGGTCGGGTACATCCAGCCGATCGCGCCGGGGGTGGTCTCCAGATCGATGGCGAACCCGTCGCGATGGGTGACCAGCGCGTTGCTGGCGATGTGGGCCCGCGACTTGGTCAGCGCCTCCAGCGCGGAGTTGAGGTTGCCGCTGTCGAGCACCTTGCGCCTGATCAGCGTCTGCGGCACGCCCACCGAGTCGTCGAAGCGCCCGCCGAGCCCGTTGGCGTTGAGCGCGATGCCCGCCGAGTTGGCCCCCTGCCGCCCGACCTGCCCCGCCTCCACGTGCATGATGACCGTCGGCCGGCCGGGCTGCACCACCCTCAGCACCATCACCGTGTCGGAGACGCCGTCGCGCCAGTCCCAGTTCTGGCCCGCGTAGACGTGGCCGTCGCCGGAGGCCTCCGGCATCAGCGCGAACGACGTGCACCCGTCGGGCTCCATGGAGCCGAACGTGGTGTCATAGATGATCTCGCCGCGGGCATTGAGCGCCAGGATGTCGAGGAAGCCGACGCCGGCGCCCTCGGCGATGCCCTCCATCTCCTCGACCAGCTCCGGCGCGAACTCCTTGCTGGGCTCGACCCAGCGCGCCGCACGCGCGCCGACCTGCTCCCAGGACAGGCCGCTGGAGTGCGCGAACGCCTCGGCGTAGTAGGCCAGCGCGCGGTGCACACGGTCGCGGGCCTGCTCGCCGTACTGGCGCCCGCGCTCACGCGGAGCGCCGGAGATCTCGACGAGGGGCAGGGATGTGAGGCTCAATGGTGCTCCTTGGACCGGCCGGCGTCCTGTAACGTTCATTTCAAGGGACGGCAAGTCTGTAGCGGTCGTTTCCAAAGACAGAGTAATGAGCGCTACACGGGAGTCAAGAGTCGTAATGGAAAATACACACAGCCCAATCGAGCAGCTCAGGGCCATGGTCAGGCAGCTGTGGGACGAGCTGTCACCGGCCGAGCGGGCCGTGTGCCACTATTTGATCTCGGCCTCGCCCGAGCAGATCCTCTTCGCCAGCGCCCAGGAGCTGGGCGGCGCGACCGGCACCAGCAACGCCACCGTGGTGCGCACCATGCAACGGCTGGGCTTCGGCGGCCTGCCCGGGCTCAAGCGGGCGCTGGCGGCCGAGTTCACCTCGTCCGTGGCGCCCGACGTCCGGCTCAAGCGGCGCATCGGCCACGTGGGCCAGGACCTGTCGGCCATCTGGGAGCGGGTCTTCGACGAGGCCCGCGAACGGATCGACCACTGCCGCCGTCTGCTCGACCCCGAGGCGTACAAGAAGGCCGTGGAGCTGCTGGTCAACGCGCCAGGAGTGCTCGTCTACGGTGCCGGGGCGTCCGACCCGGCGGCCCGCCACCTGGCGCTCAAGCTGGGCCGCCGGGGCCACCGCGCCCGCGCCACCTCGGCCACCGGCTTCGCGCTCGCCGACGACCTGCTCTCGCTGGCCCACGACGAGGTGCTCGTCATCTTCCAGCCCGGCCGGCGGCTCAAGGAGATCACCGTGCTGATCGAGCGGGCCCACGCCGTGGGCGCGGGCATCGTGCTGATCTCCGACGAGCTCGGCGGCGAGTTCGCCGAACACGTGGACGCGGTGCTGGCCGCGCCGCACACCCCCACCGGCATCACCGGCGAGCCCCTGGCCGGCATCCTCGTGGCCGACGCGCTGCTGCTGGCGCTCGACTCGCTCGACGAGCCGCGATCCGTCGAGCACTCCCACCAGCTCAACGCGCTGCGCGAGCAGCTGCTCGGCCCGCGTTTGCGCTAGTGGGGCCGCCGCTCCGCTAGTGGGGGCCGCCGCGCAGCCGCTTGGGCAGGCCCGTGACGCCCCACAGGCCGATGCGCCACAGCGCCTCGGACATGACCTTGCCGCTCATCTTGCTCTTGCCCACCGTCCGCTCCACGAACGTGATGGGCACCTCCACCACCCGTAGCCCGTTCCTGGACGTGCGCAGCGTGAGGTCGACCTGGAAGCAGTAGCCCTGCGACTCCACGCCGGACAGGCCCACCTTCTCCAAGGTGGCGGCGCGGTAGGCGCGGAACCCGGCGGTCGCGTCGCGCACGGGCAGGCCGAGCATCACCCGGGTGTAGAGGTTGGCGCCCTTGGACAGCAGCTCGCGCCGGTGCGGCCAGTTGACGACCTTGCCGCCGGGCACGTAACGCGACCCGATCGCCAGGTCGGCGCCGTCGGCCAGCGCCTCGAGCAGTTTGGGCAGTTCCTCGGGCTGGTGGGAGCCGTCGGCGTCCATCTCGACCAGGACGTCGTAGCCCTCCCGCAGCCCCCAGCGGAACCCGGCGATGTACGCCGCGCCGAGGCCCTGCTTGGTCTCCCGGTGCAGGACGTGGACGTGGTCGTCGCCGTCGGCCAGCCCGTCGGCCACCTCGCCGGTGCCGTCGGGGCTGTTGTCGTCGGCCACGAGCACGTGGACCTCCGGCAGCGCCGCCCGGATCCGCTCCACGATCATGGGCAGGTTGTCGCGCTCGTTGTAGGTCGGTACGACGACGAGCACCCGGCCGAGAGTCTCCATCATCAGTCGTTCCTCATCCGATCGCCTCGCCGCCTGCCCCGCCACGCGGCGACTCCTGCCGCCGCCGCTCCCATCATCATCAATGCCCACTCAGGAACCGCGCCCACCGTGGTGGCGATCGTTTCCTGGGTGCGTACGGGCACCTTGACCACGTTCATGTCCGCGACCAGTTCGCGGGTCTGCCAGGAGACCTTACCGTCAGGTCGGATGTAGGCGGAGATCCCTGTGGTGGCGGCGGCCACGACCGCCCGGTTGTGCTCGACGGCGCGCAGCTTGTACATGGCCAGCTGTTGCGTCGGCAGATTCGACAGCGCGTACGTGGCGTTGTTGGCCTGCATCGCCAGGACCGTGCCCCCGGCGCGCACGGTGCCGCGCACGGTGTCGTCGTAGGCCACCTCGTAGCAGTTGACCGCGCCGATCGTGATCGGGCCCAGCTTCAGGTCGCCCGGCTTGTCCCCCGGGACCGACTGCCGTCCGACCAGGCTCGCCCGCTCCCACAGGGCCAGGACGAGGTCCTTGAACGGCGTGTACTCCCCGAACGGGACCAGATGCTGCTTGTCGTAATAGGCGCCGGGGCCGGTCACCGGGTCCCAGACGAGGCTGCGGGTGGCGCGGGAATCCTCGCCGATCGCGACCACCGCTCCGATCAGCGTCGGGACGCCGACGTCGCGGACGGAGTCCTGGATGATCTCGCGAGCGTACGGGTCCTGGTAGGGGTCGATGTCGGTGGAGTTCTCGGGGAGGACGACCGCGTCGGGTTTGGGGAGTTTTCCTTCGCGTACGGCCTGGGCCAGGCGCTTCGTCTCATTGGCATGATTTTTCAGGACAACGGCGGGTTCGTCCCCCAGGAAGCCCATGCCCCTTCCCGGGACGTTTCCCTGGACGATGCCGACGTTGACCGTCCGCCCCTCGTCGCCCGGCCTGGGGAGCGCCAGCGTCAGCACCGGCACGGCCAGCGCCAGGATCGCCGGCACGGCCCTGCGCCACCCGCCCTCGACCTTGGGCCGGACCAGGACGGCGTAGGCCAGCAGGGCGCCGCACAAGGCCACGGCGAACGACACCAGGGGCGCGCCGCCCAGCGCGGCGTACTGCGTGAACAGGGACTCGCTCTGACTGAACGCCAGCCGCGCCCACGGGAACCCGCCGATGGGCACCTGGCTGCGGGCCCACTCCATGGCCACCCACAGCCCGCCGAACCACAGCGGCCACGCGCGCAGCCTGAACACCAGCGCGGCCAGGGCGGCCATGACGGCGTAGAACACGCTCTCCGTGGCGACCAGCATCAGCCAGACGTCGTCGCCGATGGGCCGCACCCAGGCGAGGGTGGGCAGCAGGAACACCAGGGCGATCACGTAGCCCAGCCAGGCGGCCCTCCTGGGCCGGGTGCCGTAGAGGGACGCGACGATCAGCCCGACGCCGATCGGGGCGGCCGGCCACCAGTTGAGCGACGGGAACGCGGTGTACAACGCCACCCCGCCGACCACACCCGCCACAACACGGGCCCACAGCACCCGCCCTGACTCCGCGCCACCTGGACCCACCGTCTCGGACGCAGCCGGCCCCTTGGAGGCGGGTGCGGCGTCGGGCGCAGGCGCGGCGTCGGCGTCGGCGTCGGATGGCGTGGCGGGGTCGGGAGCGGAGGCGGTGGGTGATGCGGTGTCAGGCGAAGGTGTCTCTTCGGGCGAGCCTTCGCGGGCAGGGGCGGCGGTGGGCGGTGGCGTGGGCTCGGGTCCGGCCGCAGGCGCCGCGCCCGTGAGAGCTGCGTCCGTGAGAGCCGCATCCACGAAGGCCGCGTCCGGGGCGTCGGCGCGAGCCGGCTCACGCCCGGGGGTGGGCGGTAGGCTCGTTCTCTCCTGAACCACTCCGGGGTCTCCTCCGCCGAATCGCACGCCTGCTTGCGAAAACGCTACCGCCCCACAGGGGCGGTCGAAGCCAGCGCAGCACCGGAAGATCGAAAGAATCGGCGTTTCACGCCGGGAGGCGGCAGGGTGATCCCGCGACCTACGGGACCACCCGGCGCACATGTCGGTCCTGCGCACGAGAGCGGGAAGAGGGCCCGGAAACCCTTCGGACCGGACCCGTCTCGTCGGCGGCGAGCTCGGAATTCCGTTGTCTACTGGGCTCCCGGACCCGTCCCGGGTCCAACCCCCCGCCCGGTTGGGGTGCCCCGACTCGACGGACCGACGGCCCTGCACCTGGCTGTGTGGACGGAGTCACACTCCGTCACGGACGCAGGATCCGACGATGTCAGAGACGGCCAACCGGCCAAGTCCCGTGCTGGACTGCGCAGCAAACTACCGACTCCACCTCAGATGTCAACCGTGTCCCGATCAGCAGAAACATCAAGTTTTCGCAGGTAGGACATGGGGGCTTAAGCCGGTCAAAGGTCATTAGAGGACGCCTGGGAGCGGCTCGGCAAGCCCCTCAGAGCCTGCGACAGCGGCCGCTCGTGCACCACTCCGAGCCTTTGCGTGGCGCGGGTGAGAGCAACATACAGGTCGCTCGGACCCCGTGGCGACTGGGCGGCGATGAGGTCGGGCTCGGCCACGATCACCGAGTCGAACTCCAGCCCCTTCGCGTCCGCCACCCCCATCACGGCCACCGGCGCGTCGAGGGCCGCCGCCGCCCCGGCCCGCCCCACGCCCGTCGCCACCGCCCCGGCCTGGTCCGTGCCGGACCGCGCCGCCGCGCGTCCCGCCCCGGATCCCGGGTTCCCGGCGCGGCCCGGGCCGGGCGTCACCACCACCGCGCCCGTCACCGTGGCGGCCACTTCCGCCCCCAGCGACTCCAGCAGCGCGTCCGGCACCACCACGGCGACCTTGCCGCCCTCCCCCACCTCGGCCTTGACCAGCTCCGGCAGCGCCGGCAGCGGCGCCGACCACGGCTCCACGCCGAGCTCGCGCACGGACGTGGGCGCCTGCAGGGCGGGGTCGATGGTGGCCAGCACCCGGGCGGCCACCTCCATCAGCTCCACCGGCGTGCGGTAGTTGACGGTGAGCCTCTCCTGACGCCAGCGCCCGGCCACGTACGGGTCGAGGACCTCCTCCCACGACCGCGCCCCGGCCGCCGACCCGGTCTGCGCGATGTCCCCGACGATCGTCATCGACCGCGTCGGGCACCGCCGCATGACCGCCCGCCACGCCATGTGCGACAGCTCCTGCGCCTCGTCCACGATCACGTGCCCGTAGGCCCAGGTGCGGTCGGCCGCCGCACGCTCGGCGGTGGTGAGGTAGGGGCCCTCGCCGCGCTGGCGCTCGGCCAGGCGCTCGGCCTCCATGACGTCGGACAGCCCGGTCAGCTCCAGGACCTCGCGCGCGTAGGCGAGCTCGGCCTCGCGCTCGCTCTCCTCGGCCTGCCTGGCGGCGGCCAGCTCCTCCTCGGCCTGCATCGCGCTGGCCCGCAGCACCTGCTCGTCGATCTCGCCGAGCAGCTCGGCGGCCTCGTCCAGCAGCGGCACGTCCGACTCGGTCCACTCCCCGCCGTCGCGCCGCAGCAGGGCGCGTTCCTGCGGGCTCAGCTCGGAGGCGGCGTAGCCGAGGCGCTCCGGGGAGCCGTACAGGCCGAGCAGCAGCCGCTGCGGCGTCAGGTACGGCCACAGCCGGTTGAGCGCGGACTTGACCACCGGCTCGGTACGCAGCTCCTCACGCAGGTCGGCCAGCTCGTCGTCGCCGATGAGCCCCTTGCCGATCTTGCGGGCCTGCTGCCTGGCCAGGGCGTTCAGCAGCGACCGGACGAACACGGCGCGCGCCTGGTTGTGCGGCCGGCGGGAGCGGGTGGCCTTGTTGCGCGCGCCGTCGAGCATGGAACGGTCGATGGTGAGCGTGATGCGCCCGATGGTGAGCTCGACGGGCTTGCGCGGCACCCGCTGCCGGTCGCGTACGGCCTTGGCGATCACCTCGGCCATGCGCGCGTCGCCCTTGAGCGCGGCCACCTCGGGCCGCTCCCTGGCGGTGGCGGTCACGCCCGGGTACAGCTCCCCGACCGTGGACAGCAGCACGTCGGTCTCGCCGAGCGAGGGCAGCACCTGCTCGATGTAGCGCAGGAAGGTGAGGTTGGGCCCGAGGATGAGCACGCCGCGCCGCTCGAGCCGTTCGCGGTGGGTGTAGAGCAGGTACGCGGCGCGGTGCAGCGCGACGACCGTCTTGCCGGTGCCGGGCCCGCCCTGGACGACCAGCACGCCGTTCAGGTCGCTGCGGATGACGCGGTCCTGCTCGCCCTGGATGGTCGCCACGATGTCGCGCATGCGGCCGGTGCGCCGCTCGTCGAGCGCGGCCAGCAGGGCCGCCTCGCCGTTGAGCGTGGCGCGGTCGTCGTCGGTGAGCGAGTCGAGGTCGAGCAGGTCGTCGTCGACGCCGATCACGGCGCGGCCCTTGGTCTGCAGGTGGCGACGCCTGGTCAGGCCCATCGGAGCGGCCGGGGTGGCACGGTAGAACGGCTGCGCGACCGGCGCGCGCCAGTCGATGAGCAGGCGCAGCTGCTCGTCGTCGGTCATGCCGAGCTTGCCGATGTACAGCCGGCCCTCGTCGACATGATCGAGGCGACCGAAAATCAGGCCGCGCTCGACCGCCCAGAGCCGGGCGAGCCTGGAGGCGTACATCTCGGCGAACGTGTCGCGCTCCGACCTGTTCTGCATCGTGCCGACGGCGCCCGTGGCCAGCACCTCCTTGAGCTGCCGCTGGGTACGCTCGCGCAGCTCGTCGAGGCGGTCGTAGAGTCGGGTGACGTACGCCTGCTCCCTGGCGAGCTCTGTTTGACGAGTTGCCGCCTGACCGTTATTGTGGTTAATGAGACACTCCGGGCCATTCTGCTTGTTGTTACGACAAACGACGACATTAGCACGCCTGTTGAGGCACTCCCACTTGCTTTCTCTCTCCGATCTCTTTCCTTGTTACGGCTTGGTTTCACCTGCATCCGGCTCTTGACCCACGGGGCCGGACTCCCTATGTTCCGAGTTAGGAAAGTTTCCTAACTCGCAAGGAGTCCATCCGTGAGCGGTCCGGTACCGGGGACCCCCAGTCTGCTACGTGCCATCAATGATCGCGCCGCCCTGCAGGCACTCCTCGAACGCGGTCCGCTGACCCGCCCCGAGATCGGCACCCTCACCGGGCTGTCCAAGCCGACGGCGTCCCAGCTCCTCGCCCGGCTGCAGGAGGCCGGGCTGGTGGTGCTCGACGGCATCAGGGAGGGCCTGCCGGGGCGTACGGCGGAGGTCTACCGGATCAACCCGGCGGCGGCGTACGTGGCCGCGCTGGACGTCACGCCCGACCGGATCGAGGCCAAGGTGGCCGACATCACCGGCACGATCGTCGGCGAGCACACGCTCCCGACCCCGCGCCGGCCCCCCGGCGAGCTGGTGGACCGCCTGAACGCGGCTCTGGAGGGCGCGAGCCCGCCGGACAAGCTGCGCCGGGTCGTGATCGGCGTGCAGGCCGCCATCGACCCGTCCACCGGCAGGCTGGGGTACGCGGCCGCCAAGGACGTGCCCGGCTGGCAGCTCCCCGACCTGGTGCCGACCCTCAGCGCGGGCCTGGGCGTGCCGGTGGACGTGGAGAACAACGTCAACCTGGTCGCGGTGGCCGAGCAGGCGCACGGGGCGGCCCAGGGCCATCAGGACTTCGTGCTGCTGTGGGCCGACGAGGGCATCGGCTCGGCCATCGTGCTGGGCGGCCGGATACACCGGGGCGCCACGGGCGGCGCGGGCGAGGTGGGCTACATGCCGACCCCGGGCGCGCCGACGGCCCGCGAGGCGGGGCGCTACGCCAATCACGGCTACCAGGCGCTCACCGGCGGCCCGGCGGTGCTGAAGCTGCTGCGCTCGTACGGCGTGCGCGGCGGCGACTTCCCGCACGCGGTCGCCAACGCCGTGCGGGCGGCCGAGGGGAAGGGCCAGAAGGCCGACGACGCCAGGGCGGGGCTGCGCGACATCGCCGCCCGGCTGGCCGTGGGCCTGGCCGCGATCACGTCCGTCGTGGACCCCGGACTGATCGTGCTGACCGGCGGCGTCGTGCTGTCGGGCGGCGAGACCCTGCGCGAGCTGGTCGAACACGAGCTGCACGCGCTCACCATCCCGCAGCCCCGGGTCCGGCTGTCGAGCGTCGAGGGCAACCCCGTCCTCGCCGGCGCCCTCGATCTGGCTCTTGCCACCGTACGCGAAGAGGTTTTCAGCTCAACCGTTCCGACATGATCCACCACGGCAGGAGGCACCCCCCGTGCGCTTCGTCCCTCTGTCGGTCGCCGCGGCTCTCGCGCTGACCGCCTGCACTCTGAGCGGGTGCACCGCGAACAAACAGGCAGGGCCGTCGCTCGGCGCCCAGCCCAAACCTTCGGGCTCGGCCTCGCAGGCGCTCCCGGCGGCCACGCTGGAGCTGTGGCACGGGTTCAACACGGACGCCGAGGTCAAGGCGTTCGAGGAGGCCATCGCGGGCTTCAATAAGAAATTCCCGCAGATCACCGTCAAGGCCGTCAAGAACGTGCAGGACGACCAGATCACCCAGGCCATCCGGGGTGGGAACGCGCCCGACGTGGCGGCCTCGTTCACCACCGACAGCGTGGCCCAATGGTGCAAGTCGGGAGCGTTCCAGGATCTCACCCCGGTGATCAAGCAGGACGGGATCGACCTGTCGGTGCTGCCCGAGGTGGCGCGCTCGTACTCGGGCTTCGAGGGCAAGCAGTGCACGCTGCCGCTGCTGGCGGACGCGTACGGGCTCTACTACAACAAGGCGCTGATGAAGGGCGGTCAGCCGCCCAAGACGCTGAGCGAGCTGACCGCGCTGGCCAAGAAGCTCACCGTGCGCGACGCCGACGGCACGATCAAGGTGGCCGGGTTCATCCCTAGCGTCCAGTACTACGAGAACAGCCCCACCCACCTGGCCCCCATGGTGGGCGCCAAGTGGTACAACGACGACGGCACCTCGGCCATCGGCTCCGACCCGGCCTGGAAGCGGCTGCTGACCTGGCAGAAGGAGCTCGTCGACTGGTACGGCTACGCCAACCTGGAGAAGTTCCGCAAGAGCCTGGGCGACGAGTGGAGCGCCAAACACCCGTTCTACCAGGGCAAGGTGGCCATGGTCCTGGACGGCGAGTGGCGAAACGCCATGATCGCCAACGAGGCGAAGGACCTCGACTACGGCACCGCTCCCCTGCCCGTCGCCGACGACCGGCCCGACCTGTACGGCAGCGGCTTCACCGCGGGCACCGTGATCGGCGTGCCGAAGGGGGCCAAGCATCCGCAGCAGGCGTGGGAGCTGGTCAAGCACCTCACCACGGACACCGCCTCGCTGGTGACGCTGTCGAACGCGCTGCGCAACGTGCCGACGACAAAGGCGTCGATGGAGTCCCCCGAGCTGGCCAAGGACGCCAATTTCACGACGTTCCTGAACATCTTCGCCCACCCGAAGACCTCGACCATCCCCGCCAGCGTGAACAGCGTCTTCAACCAGGAGGTCATGGGCACGTTCGTGACCAAGTGGGAGAAGGGCGGCGTACCCGATCTGGACGCCGGGCTGAAAGGCGTGGACAAGCAGATCGACGACAAGCTGAAGCTGACCGGGGGCTGAGGTGGCCGCGCTCGCTGACGTGTGGCGGCGCCGAGAGGGCCTGCGGGCCCTCGTGTGGCTGTCGCCGTGGATCGCCGGGGTGTCGATCTTCTTCGTCTACCCGCTGCTGTCCACGGTGTACTTCTCCTTCCACCGCTACGACATGTACACCCTCGAGTTCGCCGGCCTGGACAACTACCGCTACCTGTTCGCGGACCCCAGGGTGCTGACCTCGGCGAAGAACACGCTGTGGCTGGTGCTCATCATGGTGCCGGCGACCGTGCTGTGCTCGCTGGCGCTGGCGCAGCTCGTGGTGCGGCTCAAGGCCGGCGTCGGGCTGTTCCGCACGATCTTCTACCTGCCGTCGCTGGTGCCGCTGGCGGCCGGCACGATCACGTTCGTCTTCCTGATGAACCCGGCGACCGGGCCGTGGAACCAGTTCCTGGCCCTGTTCGGGGTCCGGGGGCCCGACTGGTTCGGCGATCCGGCCTGGTCGAAGCCGAGCCTGACGCTGCTGTCGCTGTGGAGCTGCGGCCAGCTCGTCGTGATCTTCATGGCGGCGCTGCTGGACGTGCCCAGGCACCTGTACGAGGCCGCGGCCATCGACGGGGCGGGAGCGTGGCGGCAGTTCCGCAGCGTGACACTGCCCGCGATCGCGCCCGTGCTGATGTTCTCCCTGGTCACGAACGTCATCTACGCCCTGCAGTACTTCACGCAGGCGATGATCGCCTCGCGGGTGGCCTCGGGCGAGACGGACTCGCCGGGCAGCTCGTTCTCGCCCGGCTATCCGGACGAGTCGCTGCTGACGCTGCCGCAGTGGCTGTTCCAGGTCGGCTTCCGCGACTACTCCATGGGGTACGCGTGCGTGCTCGCGCTGCTCCTGTTCGCCACCTCGATGATCTTCACGCTGATCCTGCTGCGGCAGTTCCGCAAGGCCGAGGAGGCGTCATGAGTGCCACGATCGTCGACCCGGGCACCGCGCCGCCCCGTCCGGTGGCCGCGCACGCCCGGCGGGACGGCGTCCGGGCCCGCAGGCGGCGGGTGCTGGTGTGGATCGCCACGCACGCGCTGGCCGTCGCGCTGGCGCTGATGTTCCTGGCGCCGGTGGTGTTCATCGCGCTGACCGCGCTGATGACCGACCAGCAGGCGCTGACCAGCGACCTGTGGCCGCACAGCTGGAACTGGGACAACTTCGCCGTGGTGTTCGAGAAGTCGATGCTGCTGCGGTGGGCGGCCAACACGCTCATGTACGCGGTGCTCGGGACGGTGTTCACGGTGGTGTCGTCGGTGCCGGTGGCGTACGCGCTGGCCAAGTTCCGCTTTCGCGGGCGGCGGCTGGCGTTCCTGCTGGTGATCACCGCGATGATGCTGCCGCCGCAGGTCATCGCGGTGCCGATCTACCTGGTGTGGGCGCGGCTGGGGCTGACGGACAGCCTGTGGCCGCTGATCCTGCCGATGCTGCTCGGGGACGCGTTCTCGATCTTCCTGCTGCGGCAGTTCCTGGTCACGATCCCGCGCGACTACACCGACGCGGCCAAGGTGGACGGCTGCTCCGACTTCACGACCCTCGTCAGGGTGGTCCTGCCGATGGCCCGCCCGGCCATCGCGGCGGTCGCCCTGTTCCAGTTCTTCTACTGCTGGAACGACTACTACGGGCCGCTGCTGTACGCCGGCGTCGAACAGGACCACCTGACGCTGTCGCTCGGCCTGGCCACGTTCAAGGCGTTCCACAGCGTGCAGTGGAACCTCACCATGGCCGCCACGCTGCTGGTGACCGCACCGGTGATCATCGTGTTCTTCTTCGCCCAGCGAGTGTTCATCGAGGGCGTGACTTTGACGGGAGTGAAGGGTTGAAACTGGCCGTGGTCGGGGGCGGCTCGACGTACACGCCTGAGCTGGTCGACGGCTTCGCGCGGTTGCGCGACGAGCTGCCGGTGACGGAGATCGCACTGATAGACCCCGACACCGCGCGCCTGGAGCTGGTGGCGGGCGTGTCGCGGCGGATGCTGGCGCACGCGGGGCACCCGGCGCGCGTGCTGGCCACCTCCTCGGTGGAGGAGGGGGTCGCGGGGGCGCAGGTGGTGCTGTTCCAGCTCAGGGTGGGCGGGCAGGCGGCTCGGGAGGTGGACGAGACGCTGCCGCTGCGCTGCGGGTGCGTGGGGCAGGAGACGACGGGCGCGGGCGGGCTGGCCAAGGCGCTGCGCACGGTGCCGGTCGTGCTGGAGATCGCCTCGGTGGTACGCGCGCTGGCGCCGCAGGCGTGGATCGTGGACTTCACGAACCCCGTCGGCATCGTCACCCGGGCCCTCCTGGACGCCGGGCACCGGGCGATCGGGCTGTGCAACGTGGCGATCGGCTTCCAGCGCAGCTTCGCCGGGTGGCTGGGAGTGGAGCCCTCGCGGGTCTCGCTCGGCCACGTCGGGCTGAACCACCTGACCTGGGAGCGGTCCGTCCACCTGGACGGCGAGGACGTCCTGCCGGCCATCCTGCGCTCGCACGGGCAGGAGATCGCCGACAGCCTCGGGCTGCGGCCGGAGCTGCTGGAGCGGCTGCGCTCGGTCCCCTCCTACTACCTGCGCTACTTCTACGCGCACGACGCCGTGGTGCGCGAGCAGCGCGCCAAGCCGTCGCGGGCGGCCGAGGTGGCGGCGCTGGAGCGGCGGCTGCTGGAGATGTACGCCGACCCGGCCGTGGTGACCAAGCCGGAGCTGCTGTCGGAGCGCGGCGGGGCGTTCTACTCGGAGGCGGCGGTGGCGCTGATCGCGTCGCTGCTCGGGGACCGGGGGGACACTCAGGTGGTGAACGTCCGGAACGGCGGCACGCTGCCGTTCCTCGACGAGGCGGCGGTGATCGAGGTGCCCGCGGCCGTCGGGGCCCGGGGCGCGGTGCCGCTGCCGGTGCCGCCGGTCGAGCCGCTGTACGCCGGGCTGATCGCGCACGTCTCCGCGTACGAGCGCCTGGCCCTGGACGCGGCGCTGCACGGCGGCGCGGACCGGGTGCGGGACGCCCTGCTCGCCCATCCGCTGGTCGGGCAGGACGAGATCGCCGAGGAGCTGACGGGCCTGCTCCTCGAGGCGAACCGCGCGCATCTGCCGTGGGCGGTGGGCTAGTGGGGCGCCCGCGGCTCGTGCTGGCGGTGGACGGCGGCAACAGCAAGACCGACGTGGCGGTGATCTCTGAGCACGGCGAGGTGCTCGCCACGGGCCGCTCGGGGCCGTTCGCGCCGCAGCGCGACGGGGCGGCGGCGGCGGTGGGCGTGGTGCGGGACGCGCTCGCCGCCCTGGGGGCGGAGGCGTGGTCCGACGCAGGGCCTGAGGGCGGGTTCGACCACGTGTCGGCCTGCCTGGCGGGGGCGGACCTGCCGGTCGAGGAGGAGGCGCTGGCGCGGGAGTTCGCGGCCAGGGGGTTCGGCCGGGACGTGGTGGTGCGCAACGACACGTTCGCGCTCCTGCGGGCCGGGGCGTCGGCCGCGTGGGGGGTGGCGGTGGTGTGCGGGGCCGGCATCAACGCGGTCGGCGTCTCCCCCGCGGGCGCGGTGGCCCGCTTCCCCGCTCTCGGGCGGATCAGCGGCGACTGGGGCGGCGGCCAGGGCCTGGCGGAGGAGGCGCTGTGGCACGCGGTCCGCGCCGAGGACGGGCGCGGCGTGCCGACCGCGCTGACCGGGCTGATCACGTCCTACTTCGGCACGGCGACGGTCGAGGAGCTCGTGCTGGAGGTGCACTTCGGCCGGCTGAGCGAGGAACGCCTGCACGAGCTGTCGCCGGGCGTGCTCGCGGCGGCCGGGGACGGGGACGCGGTGGCCAGGTCGCTGGTGGAGCGGCAGGCGGAGGAGGTGACGGTGATGGCGGAGGTGTGCCTGCGCCGCCTCGGCCTGCTGGAGACGCCGACCGAGGTGGTGCTGGGCGGGGGCCTGCTGACGGCCCGGGATCCGCTGCTGACGTCGCTGCTGGACTCCTCCTTCGCGGTACGGACGCCGCGGGCGAAGCCGGTGCTGGCCGACGTGCCCCCGATCGTGGGCGCGGGGCTGCTCGGCCTGGAGCACCTCGGGGCGGCGGAGAGCGCCAAGGCCCGCCTGCGCGCCCGCTACGAGCCGCCTGGCCGGGGCTGAGCGCTCAAGGGTGGTTGAGCACCCCGGCGGCCGCTCCGGGGCGGCCTCCGGGGTGGGTGGTCAGGCGTCCGGGCCGGCGGGGAGCTCGCCGGCCACCTCGGGGGCCCGATGCTCGTACGGGGTGCTCAGCACCACCGTGGTGCGGGTCGAGACGTTGGCCGAGGCGCGGATCTGCTGCAGCAGGTCCTCCAGCGCCGTCGGCGAGCCCACCCGGACCTTGAGGATGTAGCTCTCGTCGCCCGCCACGCTGTGGCACGCCTCGATGGCCGTCAGGTGGGCCAGCCGCTCGGGGGCGTCGTCGGGCGCGGCCGGGTCGATCGGCTTGATCGACACGAACGCGGTCAGCGGCAGCCCGACCGCCTCATGGTCGATGATCGCGGCGTATCCGCGCACGACCCCGCGCTTTTCCAGGCGGCGTACGCGCTGGTGCACCGCCGAGACCGAGAGCCCGGTCTCCCTGGCCAGGTCGGTGAAGCTCATCCGGCCGTCGCGGGCGAGCAGCGTGACGATCCGGCGGTCGATCTCCTCCATCGCCAAAAGGTTAGCCGGTCATGGTCACGACATGGTCCCGACGGGCGAGGCCCCCATGCGCATCGCGTGCTCGACGAGCGTGATGAGCACTTCCCGGCCCGAGTCCTTCTTGCGGGCGTCGCAGCGCACGATGGGGATGTCCGGCTCCAGGCCGATCGCCGAGCGCACCTCGCCGACCGTGAACGGCCTCGAGCCCTCGAAGCAGTTGAGCGCCACGATGAACGGCTGCTCGCGCTTCTCGAAGTAGTCGACGGCCGGGAAGCAGTCGTCGAGGCGGCGGGTGTCGGCCAGCACGACGGCGCCGAGGGCGCCCATGGCCAGCTCGTCCCACACGAACCAGAAGCGCTCCTGGCCGGGCGTCCCGAACAGGTAGAGCATGTAGTCGTTGGCGATGGTGATGCGGCCGAAATCCATGGCCACGGTGGTGGTGAGCTTCCTCTCGACGCCCGACAGGTCGTCGACGTGGGTCCCTACCTGGGTGAGCGCCTCTTCCGTACGCAATGGCCGGGTTTCGGACACGGCGCCGACCATGGTGGTCTTGCCCGCACCGAAACCACCCGCGATCAGGATCTTGATCGCTGTCGGCAGCCGCCAACGGTCAGAGCGACCGAATTCCATCCAGCACCGCCTGTACCTCTCCCGCGCATGCACAACCCCGCCCCTGAGGTGCCGTGGTCAGTGGTACCTGTCAAGGTGCATTGAGAAGGTCGCTCCACATGCCTGGCATCCAGACACCCTAGCAACGCCACATTTTCCACTCAAGCCGCAATCTTTTACAAGAATCAAAATGTCACGGTTTGTCGTGCGACGCGCTCTTATTCGCGGATCTGACAGTCAAGGTGTCAAGCCAATGTGTCAGGTAATCCGACAAGCACTTTAACGGCCGGTCCTCAGCCCGAAATACCGACGAAACCTGCGTTGAACCCGATCTGTCTGCGCAGGTAGGCGGCGGTTCGGGGGCTGCCGGCCCCAACCGGCTCGATGAGCCCGGCGGCCTCGCGGGCCAGGGCGGCCATCGCCCCGGTGACCTCGGCGCGGCTGACGCCGAGCGCCAGGACGTTCAGGTCGCCCCAGCTCATGTCCCTGCGGTAGGAGGCCACGTCGCCGAGCAGGTGCAGGTAGCGCTGGACCTGCCTGCTGACCGCCCGCAGGTCGTCCAAATGGGTCCTGGCCCAGTCGTCGGCGGTGTAGATCCAGTGCGAGACGTCCACGAAGCACGAGCCGCGGCTGTCGGCGTTGTCGAGGAAGCGCTCCAGCGTCAGGACGGCCCGCGTATCCCGCCACACCCACGCCCTGCCCATGCCGGTCAGCGTCTCGGCGAGCTGGTCGCGCCAGATCCACCGCAGGTCGTCGAACTCCTTGACGGTGCCCAGCTCGTCCCGCAGGTCGGCCAGGAACCGGGTCGCCGCCGAGCGGGGCACGGCGCCGTCGGCGACCGACAGGCATTCGCGGATCAGCCGGTCGACCTGCTCGCGGGTGGTGGCGGTGTGGTCCACGAGACGGTCCACGGCCAGGACCCACAGGGCGGCCCGGTTGGCCACCTTCAGGTGCTCGGCGCTGGCCCAGGGGGCGCTGAAGGCCGTGGAGAGGGTCAGGGCGGCGTAGGACTCGGCGCCGAAGGCCGCCGCGGGGAACAGCCCGCTGTACATCTGGGCGCAGCGCCGCAGGTCCCTGCCGCATTCGGCGGCCAGCGCGCACGTCCTGCCGAGCTCGAACGCCTCGTCCAGCCCGTCGTCCGGCATCCTAGGGCCGCTCGATCAGCTCGCGGATCATGGGCGACCGTCCCCCAAACCCCGATATCCATCTGTTGGGGAATTGTTTCATGATCGCGCGCTTCCCATCAATGGCCCGTTCAGCCTGCCCCGATGGCGATGAACGACACGTCGTCGCCCCTGGCCCGGCAGAGCGCCTCGGCCAGGCCGAGCCCACGGCGCAGGCCGTCGTGCAGGCCGAGCATGACGGGCACGGCGGTCTCGTCGTTCACGGGGACGACGCTGGCGACGATCCCGGCGGTGCCGAGGCGGAGCAGGGCGGTGGCCAGGCCCAGCAGCTCGTCGGCGCCGACGGCCGCCATCTGGCCGGAGTCGCAGCTCGACAGGACGAGGTGGTGGGGGGCGCGGCGCAGGCGTTCGAGGTCGTAGCCGGTCAGGGGGCCGTCGTCGAGGTGGAGCGAGGAGAACAGCGGGCTGTCGGCCCGGAACGTGCCGTGCGCGGCCAGGTGGGCGAGCAGGCTGCCGTCGATGGCCGCCAGCACCGCGGGCGCGGTGGACCGCCCCGCCTCGAGGAGGGACACGTCCCAGGGCATGTCACCGTCGACCTGGGCGTACAGGCCGGCGATCTCGCGTACCTCGCGGTCGGCGTGGGCGACGCCCGGGCCGCGGACGAGGACGATGCGGCCGCCGTCGGGGCGCGGCGCCGACCTGGCGCGCAGCCACGCCCCGGCGGAGGGAGCGACGGTGAAGGGCCGGCGGCGCAGGGACGGCAGCAGGCCCCAGGGGGTGGTGTGCAGGGTGCTGGGGGGCACCACGACCAGGGGCCCCTCCTCGCCGAGCAGGCCCGCCACCGGTCCGAGCACCGCCCGCTCCAGCTGGGCGCCCAGGTCGTGGAGCTCGCCCTGGTCGGGGTCGCGTTCGTAGGCGAGGCGGCGCAGCCTGGAGCGGGCGAACTCGACCTCCGCGACGGCCCGGTCCATGGGCCCGGCGGTGTGGCGGCGCACGGTCCCGTCGCCGCAGAGCAGGACGTGCAGCGTGCCGTCCACGGCGACCAGCTCCGCCAGCCGGCCCCCGCCGAGGGCGTCCAGGAGCCGCCCGGTCCGGTCGTCGTCGCGGTCGCGGCGCTCGCCTCCGCCGCGCGAACGCCCCTTGGCATGGAGCGTGGCGGAGCGTACGCGGGATTCCAGGCGGCTGCGGTCGCGCTCCAGGGCCGCGGCCGAGGCGGCGCCGTCCTGGCGGGCCTGGGCCAGCAGGTGCTCGGCCTGCCGCAGGGCGGCGAGCCTGGCCAGGAGCTCGCCGTCCTCGGGCGGGCTCACGGCGGGCACGGCGAGCGAGGTGGCCCGCCACCGCTCCGTCCAGGCCAGGAGCCGGCGGGGCCGCCCTTCGCGCAGCAGGTGCCGCTGGGCGAGCGTGACCAGCTCCGCGCCCTGGGCGGTGGCCAGCGCGTGCAGCTCGGACGAGCCGAACGTGAGCCGGTGCTCCTCGATGAGCGCCAGCCCGGCCCGGCAGGCGTGCAGCAGGCGGCGCGGCTCCCCGGCCGCCTCCGCCCGGAGCGCCTCGGCCAGCCAGCCGCCCGCCCGGGACGTGGCGGGCCCCTTGTACCGGACGTCGGCGGCCCTGGTGAGGTGCCGCTCGGCCACGCCCGGTTCGCCCAGGGCGAGCGCGATCCGTCCCGCCACCAGGTGGGCCTGCCACACCTCCGGTGACCCCAGCCCGGCCAGCCGCGCGGCGAGCCGCCGGGCCTCGCCCAGCGCGGTCCGCCGCGCCGGGACGTCCGGGGTGGCGTGTTCGGCCTGGAGGACGATCAGGCGGGCGTGCTCGGACCACCACGCGCGGTGCTGGCGGGCGAACAGCCGCCGGGCCTCCCCCGCCCGTTCCCCGGCGGTAACCGGGTCGCCGCTCTGGAGGGCGGCGCGGGCGGCGATGAGCAGCAGCTCGGCGCGCCGGGTCGCCTGGCCGCGCAGCCGGGCCAGCAGCCGCAGCCCTCCGTCCGCGTGCTCCAGCGCGTCCCGGGCCAGCCCGGCGGCCAGCAGAACCGCACACCGGTCGCCGACCAGGTCGAACATCGGCGTGCCGAGTGAGTGGAAGCTCCGCTCCGCCTCGTCCAGCAGGGCGAGCGCCGCGGGCAGATCGCCCGTGCGGAACGCCGCCACCCCCCGGTTCTGCACGGCCACCGCCGAGTCGTGCTCCTGCCGGGTCGGGCCCAGCATGTCCTGCGCCGTGCGGAAGTCCGCGTCGGCGGCCTGGACGGCGCCCAGGGCGAGCTGGACGTGCCCGCGCAGGGTCAGCGCCCGCGCCGCCCACACCGTGTCGCGCGCCCCCAGCAGGGCGGGCACCGCGTCCCGCAGGTCGTCGAGGGCCGGCCCGTGCCGGCCCAGGATCCACCGGGCGCCCGCGCGGCGGAACAGCACCCGCGCCCGCGTCGTGCCGTCCGCCCGGGTCGCGGCCTGGTCGAGCGCCGACAGGCCCGCCCGCGTACGTCCTGACTGCAGCAGCGCGATGCCCAGCGTGGCCAGCACGTCGGTCTCGCGGTCGGCCGAGCCGGAGCGCCGCGCCAGGCGCACGGCATGGCGCAGCTCCCCGATGGCCGCCTCGAGGTCGCCGAACTCACGGTGCAGGATCCCGAGCGCCTGCCTGGCGATCGAGGACTCGTACGGGCCCCTCCCGTCGGCCAGCAGCGCCCTGGCGGCCGCCAGGGCCTCCCGGGGTCTCGCGAAGACCATGGCCAGCAGGTCGTGCGGATCTTCCCGGGACACGGAACGATCGTAGACCCCTGCTGTATCAGCGGCTCCGGTGATGGCTCCTACATACGTACATCGCAGGGAGGGACAGGGAGGGACGCAGAGAATGACCCCATCGGACAGCCGGTTCTGGGAGCAGCTGGAGATACTCAACGCGGCGCTGCCGGACGGCATGCGCGCGGTCGCGGGCCCCGAAGGGGCCGCGCCGGGATCCGCGGTGCAGCCGCGGTTCGCCCACCTCGCCGGGCACGTCCTGGTGCGCGACGCCGACGCGGGCCGGGCCGCCGCGACCGTCCAGCGCCTGCAGCCGGGCCCCGACACGGTCCGCGTGGCCGGGGCCAGGACCGTCGGCCGCACCTCCATGCGCCGGCTCTCCGTCGGCTCCAGGAACCTGCACCGGACCGTCGAGCACCTGGCCCGCGAGGACATCGCGTCGAGCCTGGTCCACTTCGTCACCGTCGCGGGCGTCAACCTGTGCCCCGGCGACGAGCCGGTCCCGAGCGCCGGGCCGCTCAACCCGCCCCTGTCCGGCCGCGACCGGGGCGCGGGGGTGAGCGTCGCCGTCCTCGACACCGGCCTCGTCCACGACTACCTCGACCACCAGTGGCTGGCCGAGAGCTCGGGCATCCCGAACATCCCCAAGGTGGACGGCGACGTCACCGCCCCCGGCGACGAGCTCGACCCCGACGGCCTGATCAAGCCGTACGTGGGCCACGGCACGTTCATCGCCGGCGTGCTGCGCTGCGTGGCGCCCGCCGCCGACGTGCGCGTCTACAACGCCTTCCCGTACGCGGGCGCCGCCCTGGAGGACGAGCTGGGCCAGACCCTGCTGCACATCCTGGACGAGCACGGCTGGCCGGACATCGTCTCCCTGTCGGCCGGCACCAGGACCGCCGACGCGAGCGCGCTGCTCGGCCTGGCCGACTTCGTGGACGAGCTGGCCGCCCACCCCGGCACGCTCCTGGTGGCCGCGGCCGGCAACGACGGCGAGACGCTGCCGTTCTGGCCGGCCGCGTTCGCCGCGGAGCCGGTCAACGCCTCCGGCGACGTGGTGCTGTCGGTGGGCGCGCTGCGCGAGGACGGGCTCGGCCGGGCCTGCTTCAGCAACCACGGCGACTGGGTCACGGTGTACGCGCCGGGCGAGCGCCTGGTCAACGCCTTCACCTCCGGCCCCTACCAGTACGGCTACCCGCACCGCACCACCTGCCGCTTCGCCGACCCGGCCCACTACCCCGGCTGCACCTGCATGGCCACGCTGCAGGAGGGCGACAAGGCCACTTTCACCGGCCTGGCGGCCTGGAGCGGCACGTCGTTCGCCACGCCGATCGTGGCCGGGATGATCGCGGCCCGCATAGCGCAGGAGCAGGTGTCGGCGAGGGAGGCCGCGGCGCAGCTTCTCGCGGGGCGGCTGGCCGTACCGGATCTGAGCGGTTTCCTCCGATGATGGCGAGTTACCCGCCCGGCGGCGATATGCGAAATATATTGGGCTTCCCGCCCAGATATAGGGAGCCGCCGCAGTGGACGACACCGCAACCCTGGTCGCGGCTGCCGCGGACGGCGACGCTGGGGCGTGGAAGGAGCTCTACCAGCGCTACAGCGGGCTGGTGTGGGCCGTGGCGCGAGGCTACCTCGTGAACGACTCCGACGCCCAGGACGTGTGCCAGACGACGTGGTACCGCTTCGCCGAGCACCTGACCAGGCTCCGGGAGCCCGAGCGGGCCGGCTCCTGGCTGGCCAGCACCGCCAGGCACGAGGCGCTGCGGGTCCTGCGCACCAGCGGCAGGGCCCTGCCGGTCGGCGACCTGGAGCTGATGGGCCTCGACGCCGACGATCGCTCGCCCGAGTTCCTGCTGCTGGAGGCGGAGGAGGCGAACGAGCAGGCCGAGCGCGAGCAGGAGCTGTGGAGCGCGTTCGAGGAGCTGCCGGAGCGCTGCAGGCGGCTGCTGCGCGTCCTCATCGCCGAGCCGCGGCCGAGTTACCAGGAGATCGCGGACGGGCTGGACATGCCGGTCGGCAGCATCGGCCCGAACAGGGGGCGCTGCCTCAAGCGGCTGGCCGCCCTGATGAACCGGCGAGGCGTGAACGGCATCAGGGGGTGAACGGCGTGGACGACGCCATAAATGACGCCATGGATGATGGGGACCTGGAGCTGGAGGAACGGCTGCGGGCGGCGGCCGAGCGGCTCGACCCGGTCCCGGCGGGGCTGTTCGAGGAGGCGATGCTGGCCTACGCGCTCAGGTCCCTGGACGCGGAGCTGGCCGAGCTGACGTTCGACTCGTGGGAGGAGCTGTCGGCCACCCGGGTGCGCGGCGGGGGGCGGGCGCGGCTGCTGTCGTTCGCCGCCGGGGAGGTCGTCGTGGAGCTGGAGGTGACCGGCCGGCGGCTGGTGGGGCGGGTGTCGGGCGGTACGCCCGCCGAGATCGTGGTGCAGCGGCGGGACGGTGGCACGCCGGTGTGCGCGGACGAGCTGGGCCGGTTCACCACGGGCGAGCTCGCGCCCGGCCCGCTGCGGCTGCGGGTCAGCCCCGACTGCGGCGGCCCGGTGGTGACCACCTGGATCCTCATCTGACCGTCGTCAGGTCGCCCAACTTGGCGGCCAGCGCCACCCGGGAGCCGATCCCGAGCTTGGCGTAGATCTTGCCGAGGTGGTACTCGACGGTTTTGACGCTGATGAGCAGCTCTCTGGCGATCTGCCGGTTCGTCAGCCCGCCGGCCACCAGCGTGGCGGTGCTGAGCTCCTGGGGCGTGAGCCCGAGCCGTACCGTCGCGGGCGGTTCCAGCCCGCACGCCGCCAGCTCCTGGGCGCAGCGGTCCACGAGCGGGCGCGCCCCCAGCCGATGGAAGATCGCGCGGGCCGCGCCGAGCCGGTCCGCGGCCGCTCGGCGCCGCCCGGTGCGGCGCAGCAGCCTGCCGAGGTCGAGCAGCACGCGCGCCTCCTCCAGCGGGCACACCCCTTCCACCAGCGTGAGCGCGCGGACGAAGCGCTGCTCGGCCTCGATTGGAACGTTCCTGGCGGCGAGCAGCAGGCCCTCCAGCCTGAGCCGGGCGGCCTGCGGGCCGCTCCCGCCGAACGCCACCAGCGTCCGCTCCGCCTCCTCCAGCCGCCCGTCGGCCACCAGCGCCTCGATCCGTCCCGGCCGCGGGTCGGGCACGAACACATCACCCGGCCCCTCCACAGTGCGGGCGGGCTCGGCTCCGATGAGGGTCAGGGCCAGCTCCGCCTGCCGCTCCCCCATCGCGTGGCGCAGGCGGCGGGCGGTGGCGCGGGCGGCCCTGGCGTGCGCGAGCGCCCGCTCGTGCTCGCCGCGGGCCGCCAGCGGCGCCACGCACGCGACCTCCAGGCACGGCAGCAGCCACCGCTGCCCGAGCGCCCGCGCCTCGGCGAGCGCCTGTTCCGCGCGGGCGGCGGCCTCGTCCCAGCGCGCGCTGCGGTGCTCGGCGACGGCCAGCAGCGCGGCGGCCAGCAGGCGGTGGTGCGGCAGCCCGGCCTTCGCCGTGGCGCTCTCGACCCGTCTGAGCACCGCGCACGCCTGTTCGGGGGCGCCCTCGGCCAGGTGCGCGAGCGCCGCGGTGAGGCCGCCGGGCGGCGCGCCGGCGCCGGGTGCCCCTCCCAGCGCCAGCACGTCGTACGGCCTGGCGACCGCGCCCGCGATGGGCTGTCCGATCGCCAGGCCCGCCCAGCTCACCGCCGCCTCCCGGTCTCCGTTGACCAGGTGCAGCCAGGCGAGCTGTTCGGCCACGTCGGCGGCGAACCCGGGCTCCCGGTGCCGCCACGCCTCGGCCAGCAGCTCGGCGGCCTCGTCGAAGCGTCCCGAGGCCAGCGCGAGCCGGCCCAGCACGTAGCGGCGCACCGGGCGCGGATCGGCGTTGCGGGTGGCGGCGAGCTCAGTGGCGCGGACCACGTCGCCTCCGACGAGGACGTGCTCCAGGACGGCCGTGGCCAGCTCGTCGCGGCGGGCGGCCGACTCGGTGAGCCCGGCGGCCAGGTCGAGATGGGCGGCGGCCTCCTGCCACTGCCCGTGCTGGGCGGCCTTGGCCGCGAAGCCGGCCAGCTCCTCGGCCAGCGCCTCGTCGGGGCCACCGGCCGCCGCCGCCCGGTGGCGCAGGGCCGTACCGGTCTCCTCGGCCAGGCGGGCGGCGGCCAGGTGCAGCCGCGCCCGGACGCCGGCGCCGAGCCCGTCGTAGGCGGCCGCCAGCGCCAGCGGCTCGGTGAAGCCGACCAGGCGTCCGGGCAGCTCGCGCAGCAGCCCGGCGCCGACGGCCTCCTCCAGCGCGTCCAGCGGCTCGTCCACCCCGCCCGCGACGGACACCGCTACGTGAAGCGGGCATTTCTCGCCCAGGATGGCGCACGCGGCGACGAGCCGGCGGGTGGCGGGGGTGCAGGCGTGCAGGCGGCGGGCGAAGGAGCGCAGGTACGTGCCCGGGGCGGGCAGCCGCGTACCGGGGTCGGCCAGGACGTGGACGGGAAGGGCGGCCAGGAGTGCGCGGGCGTGCAGCGGGTTGCCCAGCGTGTGGTCACGCAGCCGCGCGGCGGCCCGGCCCGTCGCTGCGCCCGTCTCGGTGTTCTCCGCGCCAGATGCCGGCCCGGATACCAGCTCGGATCCCGGCCCGGATGCCAGCTCGGTCAGGTCGGCGGTGCTCAGGCCGCCCAGTGTGATACGGAGCGTGTCGTCGCCGGTCAGGAGCCGCCGCAGCCCTTCCGGCAGCCACGGACCGGCGACGTCGCGGCAGGCGAGCAGCACGAGCACGCGCCCGGCCCGCGTCCGCCGCAGCACGTAGGACAGGGCCCGTAAGGAGGGGCCGTCCGCCCACTGCGCGTCGTCGACCAGCACCACCAGGGGTCCCTGCGCCTGGAGCGCGTCGATCGCCTCGCAGAGCGCCTGCCCGGCGGCACACGGGTCCGGCCCCGCCGCCGCGGGCACCCCCAGATATGCCGCCTCGTCCAGGAGCTGGCGCACGACGCCGAGGTGGAGCTCCCGTTCGCTCTCCTCGCCGCTGGCCGCCAGCACCCGCGCGCCCCCGGACGCGACGAGCCGGTGGATGAGCGCCGTCTTGCCGATCCCCTCGGGCCCTTCGACGACCGCTCTCCGGGCGGATCCCCCGTCTGCCGCGCGCAGTTCCGCGCCCAGCAGGGCGAGCTCCGCTGTCCTGCCGACGAACATGAGCACTCCCTCCGCCGCCCTCGCATTCCCAGAGGGCGGGCGGCGGGCCCTGATACACCTCAGGGCCGGGCGCCGACCCGGGTCCAGGCGGCGGTGGCGTCGTCGTGCCGTTTCCCGTACACGGGCCCACGGTCCCGCTCCAGCTCCCTGACCGCCGCGATCACCGCTTCGGGCCCCTGCCCGTCCAGCGCCGCCACGAGGTCGCGCCAGCTCCACCCGTACCAGTCGACGAGCCGCGACACCCCGTCGGTGAGCGCGCCCACGCCGCGCGCGTCGGCCACGACGCCGCACAGCCCCTGCCGAGCCGCCTCCGGGCGGCTGCCGGCCACCCAGAACCCGCCGGGCGCGTTGCGCATCCGCCGCACCAGCTCCACCGTGTACGGCCGCCCGCCCGGCAGGCCCTCGACCCGGTCGTCGCTCACCACCCGGACCCCGCCGTCCGCCAGCGAGAAGACGACGGGCGAATCGCCCAGCACGAGATATTCGACCCCGTTCCGGCTGGTCCGCACCATGGCCACCGTCGAGGACGGCGAGTCGGGATCGTCCAGGTCGCAGGTGCCGGAGTGGGCGGCCATCGTCGTCCCGATGGCCGCCTCCAGGATCTCCGCCAGCGGCGAGTCGCGATCGGCGCTCAGCCCCGCCGCCAGCGCGTCCCCGAGCCGCCGCACCAGCCACGGCACGTCGTGCGCGCATCCGCCGGCGATCCCAGGCAAGGCCGTCGCCCCGTCGAGCACGACGATCCACGACGGCCCCGCGATCACCAGGTCCTCGTTCGGCCGCCCGGACCCGGGCCTGCTGGCGCAGGCGACCTCCGCGAACACGGCCTCCTACACGATGACGAGGTCGCGCGGGGTGTTGTTGAGCCGCTCGGCGCCCGTGTCGGTGCAGACCACGATGTCCTCGATCCGCGCCCCGTGGCTGCCGGGCAGGTAGATCCCGGGCTCCACGGAGAACGCGAAGCCGGCCTCCATCGGCTCGCCGTTGCCGGAGACGATGTACGGCTCCTCGTGCGTCTCGATCCCGATGCCGTGGCCGGTGCGGTGGATGAAGTAGTCGCCGTATCCCGCCTCGGCGATGATGTCGCGGGCGGCGGCGTCGATCGACTCGCAGGAGACGCCCGGCCGCACCGCCGCGCAGGCCGCGTCCTGGGCTCGCCGCAGCACCTCGTAGTACGCGGCGAAGTCCGCGGGCGGCTCGCCGACGCTGTACGTGCGCGTCGAGTCGGAGCAGTAGCCGTTGTGCAGCTGCCCGCCGATGTCCACCACGACCGGCTCCCCGGACTGGATCACCCGGTCGGAGACGTCGTGGTGGGGGCTGGCCCCGTTGGGCCCGGAGGCGACGATGACGAAGTCGACGGTCGCGTGGCCCGTCGCCATGATCGCCTCCGCGATGTCCCGGCCCACCTCGCGCTCGGTGCGCCCGGCGCGCAGGAACTCCGGCACCCGCCGGTGCACCGCGTCGATCGCCTCCCCCGCCTCGCGCAGCGCCGCCACCTCGGCGGCCGACTTGCGCATGCGCAGCTCACGCAGCACGGTCCCGGCCAGCACCTGCTCCGCGCCCGGCAGCACCTCGCGGAAGCGCAGCGACGACATGGCCCACATCCGGTCGGCCAGGCCCACCTTCTCGACCTGGCCCAGCCGCGCCGCCGCGATGGCGTACGGGTCGTCGGTCTCGTCCCACGCCACGAACTCCAGCCCCAGCCGCGAGGCGGGCGACGCCTGCGCCGCGGGCAGCTCCAGCCGGGGCACCATCATGTACGGCTCGCCGGAGGCGGGCACCACGAGACACGTCAGCCGCTCCAGCGGCTTGGCCTCGTATCCGCTCACATAGCGCAAGTCGGGGCCGGGCGTCAGCAAAAGGGCGTCGAGACCGGCCTTGGCGGTGGCCTCCTGGACGGCGGTGAGACGGGACACGGGATACAGATCTGAGGACGTCACAGCCCATAATCTACTCGGACCGCGCCGCCTAAAATCCGCGAAAAGCTCTCACAACACGGCAAGCCACCGCTACACTCCGTTCAAGATTGATCACGTAATGTAGGGTCAATTGTCCATCTTTGAAAGTGGGACCATGGTCGACGTCGCAGGCGCGGCCGAGCCGCTCGGTCACAAGAGCAACAAAGGCCACACTGACCACCCGGGCTCCGAGAACGACGCCGAGATGCTCGCCGTACGGCTGGCGCACGCCCAGCGGCTCGGCAACATGGGCTGGGCGGAATGGCACATGCACAGCAGCGAGACGATCTGGTCCGACCAGGTCTACCTGATCTTCGGCCGCGACCCGGCCGACGGCCCGATCGCCCTGCCCGACCTGGCCAAGCACGTCGAGCAGGCGGACATGGGCACGCTCGACCGGCTCCTGTGGTCGGCCGTCGAGAGCGTCGAGCCGGTCCAGGCCGAGTTCCGCATCCGCCGCCGCGGCGAGCTGCGCGACCTGCGCGTCGTCCTCGAACCCCTCATGGCCCCCGGCGGCCCCATCGGCCTGCACGGCGTCATCCAGGACATCACCGGCCGCCGCCGCGCCGAACGCCTGATGTCGGAGTCGCGCCGCCAGCTCCTCGAGGCCCGCGAGCAGGCCGCCGAGGAGCTCCACGTCATGCTCGCCCTGCGCGAGGCCATCCTCCCCGAGCACCCCGGATGCCTCGACCTGCCGTACGCCACCATCGCGGTCCGGTACGTGCCCGCCGAGAAGACCGCGAGCCTGGGCGGCGACTGGTTCGAGGCCGCGCCCGCCCCCGACGGCCGGCTGCTGCTGGCCATCGGCGACGTCTCCGGCCACGGCCTGCCCGCCATCGCCCACATGGCCCAGCTCCGCCACGCCCTCGTCGGCCTGGCCATGACCGGCCAGCCCGCCCACCGGCTGCTCACCTGGCTGAACGACCTCGCCATGCACCAGCTCAAGGAGACCACCGCCACCGCGATCATCGGCCACCTGGATCCGGAGACCCGGGTGTTCGCCTGGGGCCAGGCGGGCAACCTGGCGCCCATCCTCGTGCGCGACGGCGTCGCCCGCCAGCTCGACCAGCCGCGCGGCGTGCTGCTCGGCGCCGCCTCGGGCCGCCCGTACGAGCTGGCCACCACCCGGCTGCTGCCCGGGGACCTGCTGCTGCTGTTCACCGACGGGCTGGTCGAGCGGCGCACCCGCGACATCGACGTCGGCCTCGACCTGGTCCTGGCCGCCGCCCGCGACGTGCCCGCCCGCGACCTGGACGCCGGGCTCGACCACCTCCTGGCCGACATCGGCGGCCCGAACCCCGAGGACGACGCCTGCCTGCTGGCGGTCTCCATACCGGCACAGAGCACGGAACCGCTCGTCAAGAGTGCGACCATAGACCCGTGCTGATGCTTCTCGACACCCCGTCGCTCTACTTCCGCGCCTTCTTCGGCATACCGGAGTCGATCAAGGGCCCGGACGGCTCTCCGGTCAACGCCGTGCGCGGACTCATCGACATGATCGCCACTCTTGTCCGCCAGCACTCCCCCACCGAGCTCGCGGCCACGATGGACGCCGACTGGCGGCCCGCCTTCCGCGTCCAGGCGATCCCGACGTACAAGGCCCACCGCGTCGCCCACGGCGACACCGAGGAGGTCCCCGAGGCGCTCGTCCCGCAGATCGCCGTCATCCAGGACGTGCTCGACGCGCTCGGCATCGCCCGCCTGGAGTCGGCCGGCTACGAGGCCGACGACGTCATCGGCACCCTCACCCACCGGGCCCCGGGCGCCGTGGACATCGTGACCGGCGACCGCGACCTGTTCCAGCTCGTCGACGACGCCCGTCCCGTGCGCGTCCTCTACACCGCCCGCGGCATCCGCAACCTGCAGATCGTGGACGAGGCGTTCGTCACCGCCAAGTACGGCATCCCCGGGCGCGCCTACGCCGACTTCGCCACCCTGCGCGGCGACCCCAGCGACGGCCTGCCCGGCGTGTCCGGCGTCGGCGAGAAGACCGCCGCCGCCCTCATCACCCGCTTCGGCTCGCTCGACGCGCTGCTGCAGGCCCTCGACGCGGGCGTCACCGACGGCTTCCCCGCGGGCGCCCGCACCAAGCTGGGCGCCGCCCGCGACTACCTGAGCGCCGCCCCCGCCGTCGTCAAGGTGGCCCCCGACGCGCCGCTGCCCGACGCCGACCTCACCCTGCCGGCCAAGCCGCGCGACCCCGAGGCCCTCGTGGCCCTCGCCGACCGCCACGGCCTCGACGGCCCGCTCAACCGCCTGCTCGACGTGCTGGGCCGCTAGCTCTCCAGGTAGGAACGGACGGCCTCCTGCGCGGCCTCGCGCAGGCGGGCGTGCATGATGACGTTCTGCTCGCGGTCGGTGCGCACCTCGACGATGCGCGGCCCCTCGCCGCGCATCGCCTTGGAAAGGTCGGAGATGTCCTCCACCAGCGTGTACGGCGTCCGCGTGGCCGCCGCCACGTACGCGAGGTCCACCCCGTGCGGCGTGCCGAACACCCGCTCGAACGGATCGCGCACCGCCGCCTGGGGCAGCAGCGAGAAGATCCCGCCCCCGTCGTTGTTGACGACCACGAAGCACAGGTCGGGCCGGGGCTCGCGGGGCCCGAGGATCAGCCCGTTCTGGTCGTGCAGGAACGACAGGTCGCCGATCAGCGCGTAGGAGGGGCCGTTGTGCGCCAGCGCCGCCCCCATCGCCGCGGACACCACGCCGTCGATGCCGGAGGCGCCCCTGCTGGCCATCAACCTGATGCCGCGCCGCGGCCGCATCGCCTGGTCGAGGTCGCGGATCGGCATCGAGGAGCCGCAGAACAGCAGCGCGCCGTTGGGCAGCGCGTCCACCAGGTCCCTGGCCAGGCGCGGCTCGCTCGTGCCCGAGGCGTCCAGCACCGCGTCCGTGGCCGACCGGACCACCGCGTCCGCCTGCCGCCAGGCGTGCAGCCACGAGTCGTCTCCGGCCGCCACCGGGATCTCCACGGCCTGCGCCACCTGCGTGGCCGAGCGGGTGGGATCGGGCCAGCGGCCCAGGTCGGGCGCCACCACGATGTGCTCGCCGGCCCGCTTCAGCCACGACAGCAGCGGCCTCGACAGCCCCGGCCGCCCCAGCGTCACGATCACGTCGGGCCGGTGGGTGTCCGCGAACTCCGGCATGCCCAGCAGGTAGTGGTAGGTGGAGATCGCGTGGTCGCCGTAGCGGCCGCCGCCGTTGGGCTCCGAGAGCACCGGCCAGCCCGCCATGCCCGCCGCCGCCACGTACCGGCGCACGTTGGCCGCGCCGTCGCCGACCACCAGCACGCCGCGCCTGGTCGGCGCGATGTGCAGGGCGACGGGCGGGGGCGCGACCCTGGCCCGCACCCACGGGCCGTTGCCGCCGCCGTCGAGCGGCTCGGACCAGGCGGTGTCGCCGTCGGGGATCAGCGGCTCCCTGAAGGCCAGGTTGAGGTGCACGGGACCGGGGTCGGACGGGCCCGACGCGCGCTGGTAGGCGCGGCAGGCCAGCGAGCGCCAGTAGGCGACCTGCCCGGGACGGTCCTCCGGCACCCCCACCTCGGCGAACCAGCGGGTCGACGAGCCGAACAGCTTGATCTGGTCGATCGTCTGGTTGGCGCCCGTGCCGCGCAGCTCGGGCGGCCGGTCGGCGGTCAGCAGCAGCAGCGGCACGCCCGACTCGCTCGCCTCGATCACGGCGGGGTGAAAGTTCGCGACGGCGGTGCCGGACGAGCAGATCAGCGCCACCGGCCGCTCGCCGCGCTTGGCCAGCCCCAGCGCCAGGTACGACGCCGACCGCTCGTCGATGCGCACGTGCAGGCGCACCCGCGACTCGGCGTGCAGCGCCAGCGCCAGCGGGGCGGAGCGCGAGCCGGGGGCCAGCACCACGTCGGTGAGGCCGCAGCGCACCAGCTCGTCGACCAGGACTGTGGCCAGTGCGGTAGCGGGGTTCAAAGTGACGCCTCCTGCATCCGGCGAAGCCACTGGGGAGATTCAATCTCAAAAGCCGACAAATGCTGAAAATCCACCGGGGGGCGCCGTACCGTCAGAGATCCCTCCACCGGCACCAGGGAGTCGTCCACGACGTCGCCCGCCAGCAACGCCATCGTGCCCAGCCCGCACGCGTACGGCAACGCCGGCAGCGCCGCCGCCAGCGCCAGCCCCGCGGCCAGCCCGACGGACGTCTCCACGGCGCTGGAGACCACGGCGGGCAGCCCGCACGCCTCCACCACCTTGAGCGCCTCGCGCACCCCGCCGAGCGGCTGCACCTTGACCACCGCGATGTCGGCCGCCTCGGCCGCCCGCACCCGCAGCGGGTCCTCCGCCCTGCGGATGGACTCGTCGGCCGCGATCGGCACGTCGCAGGCCCGCCGCACCGCCGCCAGCTCCTCCAGCGTGGCGCACGGCTGCTCCGCGTATTCCAGGTCGAACCGGTCGAGCCGCTTCAGCCGCCGCACCGCCTCGTCCACGTCCCACGCGCCGTTGGCGTCGATCCGCAGCCGGCCGCCCGGCCCGAGCGCGTCGCGTACGGCCTCCACCCTGGCCACGTCGTCGTCGAAGGTCTGGCCCCGCTCGGCCACCTTGACCTTGGCCGTGCCGCAGCCCGAGCGCCGGACGATGTCATGGGCCTGCTCGGGCCCCACGGCGGGCACGGTCGCGTTGACGGGGACGCTGTCGCGCACCGGCTCCGGCCATCCCTCGAAGGCCGCCTCGCGGGCGCATGCCAGCCAGCGGGCGCACTCGCGCGGGCCGTACTCGGGGAACGGGGAGAACTCCCCCCACCCGGCGGGACCGTGCAGCAGCACGCCTTCCCTGACGGTCTGTCCACGGAACCGGGTGCGCATGGGGATGCGGAAGACCACGGGAGAACGCGTCACGACCCTCCCTGCGCCTCTGTCCGACCTGTCGCCACTAACCTTACGAGCATGTGGAGGAACCCGTCGCATCCGGACCGTCCGCTGCATGCCATTGTGCAGCCTCCCGGACCCGCCCTGTACACGGCGATCTGCGACGCGCTGAGCGGCGAGGGACCCGCCGTGCTCCCCCTGGCGCCGGGCCAGTCCGAGGCCGCCCTGGCCGCTCTGCGCCCCACGCACGCCGACGGCGCGCTCCAGAGCGACGGCGAGGGCGTCCCCTCCGACGTGGCGGTCGTGATCGCCACCAGCGGCAGCACCGGCGCCCCCAAGGGCGTGATGCTCTCGGCCGCCGCCCTGCGCGCCTCGGCCGCCGCCTCCCTGCGCCACGTGGCGGCCTCCAAGGGTGAGCGCTGGCTGTGCTGCCTGCCCGTCTCCCACATCGCCGGCCTCCAGGTCCTGGTACGCGCCCTGCTGTCGGAGAGCGAGCCGATCATCCACGCCAGGTTCGACCCGCACGAGGTGCTCGGCTCGGGGGCCGACCACGTCTCCCTCGTCCCCACCCAGCTGCACCGGCTGGTCGAACTGGGGGCGGACCTTTCGGTGTTCCGCACGATCCTGCTCGGCGGCGCCGCGCCCCGGCCCGGGCTGCTGGAGCGGGCCCGGGGCCTCGGCGCCCGGATCGTGACGACGTACGGGATGAGCGAGACGTGCGGCGGCTGCGTCTATGACGGCCGGCCCCTTCACAACGTGGAGGTCAAGATCGGCGAGGACGGGCTGATCAGGATCTCCGGCGCCGTGCTGTTCTCCGGCTATCGCTTCGGTGCCGCCGACCCGTTCGACGGCGACTGGTTCCGCACCTCCGACCTGGGCGAAATGGCCGGCGGCCGGCTGCGCGTGCTGGGCCGGGCCGACGACGTGATCAACACCGGCGGCGAGAAGGTGGTGGCCGGCGCCGTGGCCCAGGTGCTCGGCACCCACCCGGAGGTGGCCGACGTGGCCGTGATCGGCACGCCCGACGCCGAGTGGGGCGAACTGGTCACCGCCATCGTGGTGCCCGCCAATCCCGACACGCCACTCACGCTTCCTCAATTGAGGGCGTTCTGCCGCGATAGGCTTCCCCCTCATGCCGCCCCGCGCAGCCTGCGCCTGGTGCCCCAGCTGCCGCTGCTGCCGAACGGGAAGACCGACTTCGTCCGGCTCCGGGCAGGAACCTGATGAGTTGCGGCTGCGTCTTAGTTGGGGAGAGGGAGGGAGCCTTCATGGATCAGACCCGCAAGATGTGGGCATCCGCGGCCGTCGTCGGCGTCATCGTCGTCGGAGGCGCCTCAGTCGCGGCGGCCGCCTCGGCGGGCAAGCTCGACCAGGTCGCGAAGGAGACCCGAGCCGTGGTGGAGAAGGCACCGTCGACTTCGAGCCCGACGCCCACGACCAGCGACGACGGCATCGTGGTCTCCCGCGATGTCAACCCTGACCCCGACGCGGTCGTCGACTATTGGACGGACCAGCGTCTGCAGGACGCTCAGCCGATGCCCATGCCCGAGGTGTCGGCCGGGGAGATCAAGATCCGGGAATAGGACTGACGGGAGGGGCGGTTCGTCTATCGGGCGATCCGCCCCTTTTTCGTCCCACCGGGAACAAATGACAGCGATTGGCGTTATTGATACTGGTGCGCCGTGCGGACCGAAGCCGCCCCACCACAACCTGCCTGATCGCTTCGACTCCGTACGGAGGAGGTGTCCTCATGCCCAGAACCGCCGTAGCGACCCCATCTGCGACTCTCGACCAACTCATTGAACGAGGGCGAGCCCAGGGTCACCTTTCTCTCGCGGAGCTGCGTGACGCGTTCGCCGACGCCGGCATCAGCCCCTCTGAAGGCCGCACGATCCTGCGCGAGCTCTCGGAGAGCGGTGTGAGCCTGGCCGCCGAGAACGAGCCGTCTCTCAGCAAGACCGCCCCGAGGAAGACCCCCAGGAAGCCCGCGCGTGCAAAGACTACCGGCCGCAAGGCGGCGGAGGCAAAAACCGCCCCGTCCAGGAACGGCACGGTGAAGAGCGCCCCGGTCAACCCCACAGAGGCGGCCGCCAAGGCCGTGACCCGCCCCGAGCCCAAGCCGGAGCACGAGGAGGACGTGCCGGAGGACCTCGAGCTGAGCGCCGAGGACTCCGAGATCGAGAACGAGCAGATCGACCTGGACGACACCCAGTCGGCCATGGGCGACTCCGTGCACACCTACCTCAAGTCCATCGGCCGCCGCACGCTGCTCACCGCGGCGCAGGAGGTCGAGCTGGCCCGGCGGATCGAGGCGGGCCTGTACGCCGAGTACAAGCTGGAGACCGAGCCCGACCTGTCCGTCTCCGCCCAGGATGACCTCCTCCTGGTGATCGAGGACGGCAAGCGGGCCAAGGACCACATGCTGGAGGCCAACCTCCGGCTCGTGGTGTCGGTCGCCAAGAAGTACACCGACCGCGGCATGTCGCTGCTGGACGTGGTCCAGGAGGGCAACCTGGGGCTGATCAGGGCCGTGGAGAAGTTCGACTACACCAAGGGCTTCAAGTTCTCCACGTACGCCATGTGGTGGATCAGGCAGGCCATCCAGCGTGGTTTCGCCGACTCGGCCCGTACGATCCGGCTGCCCGTGCACGTGCTGGAGATGCTGTCCAAGCTGTCGCGCGTCGAGCGTGACATGCACCAGCGCCTGGGCCGCGAGCCCACGCCCGAGGAGCTGGCCGTCGAGCTGGACAAGACGCCCGACCAGATCGAGGAGCTGCTGCGTACCAGCCGCCAGCCGATCTCGCTCAACGCCACGATCGGCGAGGACGGCGAGACCACGATCGGCGACCTCATCGAGGACGTGGACTCGCCCGAGGCTTCGGAGATCGTCGACCGTCAGCTGCTGGGCGACCAGCTGCGCGGCGTGCTCGACAACCTCTCGCCCCGGGAGGCGAGGATCATGGCGCTCCGCTTCGGCCTGGTGGACGGCAAGCCCCACACGCTGGACGAGATCGGCAAGCACCTGGGGCTGACCCGGGAGCGGATCCGCCAGCTGGAGAAGGAGTCGCTCTCCAAGCTCCGCCACCCCAGCAACACCCGCCCGCTGCTGGACTGGGCGAGCTGAAAACCGAAGCCCCGGCACAACGAGGGAGGCTGTGCCGGGGCTTCTTCATGCCCGTGTTCATGCCCGGGGGTCTTATGCCCGTGGGTTTTATGCCCGTGGGACGGGCAAAGCGTCAGAGGGTCGCGGGCACCGGGCGCGGCACGCGCGGGATCCCCCACATCCGGTTGTCCTCGCGCAGCGTGCGCAGCCGGTCGACCTCGGCCGTCCACATCGACCCGGCGGGCGTCGCCTTGGCCTTGCGGCGCGCGATCCGGTCGTCGTAGGCCTTCACCCCGAACGTGGCCCGCTGCCCCGCCTCGGCGGCGCGCAGGGCGTCGGTCAGCGCGCGGTCGAAGGCCCGCCCTGCTGCCATCAGCTCGATCTCATCCGCCGCCGCGGCGCGCAGCACACGCAGCGTCTCCTCGGCTTCCCGGGCCTTGTCGAGCAACTCGGGGAAGCTCTTGGAGATCTCCTGGTCCGCGTGGTAGCGAACCTCGGCCTCCCGGCTCACCCGCGGACGGAAAAACGCCATCGACCCTGCCCTTTCACACTGCCGGTACTCGTTCAACCGCCAAGGGTACGCCGTCGTACGACACAGCGGGAAATCGACCCGGCGCGACCGGCTTTACGAAGTAAGATGATCTCCATGCCCGCCAAGAGACCGCCCGTCCCGCTCTCCCGCGAGCGCATCATCGAGGCCGCACTCCACATCGCCGACAGCCAGGGCCTGCGCCGGCTCACCATGCGCCGCCTGGGCGACGCCCTGGAGGTGGAGGCCATGGCCATCTACCACCACCTGCCCAGGGGCAAGGAGGCGCTGATGGACGCCCTGGCCGAGCACGTCACCGCGGTCCGCGTCGAGCAGGCGGCCACCTGGCAGGAGACGGCCAAGGCCTGGTGCCGGGCGGGGCGGGAGCTGCTGCGCGAGCATCCGGGCGTGCTGGCGCTGGCCCTGACCAAGCCCCCCAAGGGCGCCACGGCCATCGCCATCAGGGACCAGACCGAGCAGCTCGCCGACGGCGGGCTGACCGACGCGGCGGAGGCCGTGCGGGCGCTGAGAGCCTTCGTCTTCGGCAGCGTGGCCGTCGAGGTGCAGCAGTCGGGCTGGGCCGATCCTGAGGTTGATGAATGGGTCAGGCGGGACGAAAGGGCCGATATCGATTTCGAGCGCGGACTCGACGCTCTGCTCAAGGGATTGCAAACGTAGTGCGCGTGTCGCGCTTGGACCGTTATCCTGCATACGGCACGCTGTGTCGAAGGTCACACGAACGGGGATCCCTTCTGTAACAGTCCTGATGGACTATGTCCGGGAGTGTGACATCCGTCGCACACTTGCCAGAACAATTACCCGAGCCGGCTCCCGCCCCTCCCAACGGGAGCATCCCACGAGATATCGGAGGCACGCCGATGTGCCCGCACGACCCGGCCTGTCCGGATGCCGAGGCGCCCGACCGCGAGAAGGCACGCACTCTCGCCTGCCACCCCGAACAGGGGTGGAGCCTGCTCTGCAACGGTGTCGTCCTGTTCGAGGACACCGGGGAGCTGCTGCCCAGCGGCGCCGCCATCGCACCACACCGACCCGTGGTCGGCGCGGCGTGAACTAGGCGTAGTGGACTATCCACTCCGCCACGACCTCGCCCACTCGGGCGGGGTCCTTCTTGAGGTCGTGTCCCTCCCCCGGCAGCACCACCAGGCGTGCCGCGTCAGCGGCGTCCGGCACGCCGAACGGATCCCGGTCCCCGTTGACCACCAGCACGTCCACTCCGGCGCCGCGTAGCTCGTCGGCCCTGGAGCGTTCCGGCTTCCCGGGCGGGTGCAGCGGAAAGGCCAGCGCCACCACGGCCGCCGCGCCGACCGCCCCGGCCGTACGGCAGGCGACCCGCGCCCCGTTGCTCCGCCCTCCCTGCACCAGCGGCAGCCCCGGCCAGAGCGTACGCACCTCCTTGAGGACGATCTCCCACGCCTCGTCCTGTTTGACCGCCGACCCCGGCGCCCGCGCCCCCGCCACCCTGAACGCCTGCGTCACCCTGGCCACGACGGCCCCGGACTCGAGCGCGGCGTCCCGTACGGCGAGCAGGTCGGGAGCGTCCACTCCCCCGGCCGAACCGTGGGTGAGCACCAGCAGCAGCCGCGGGTCCGCCACCTCGTCCACCTGGACGAGCGCGGGCCCTCGCGGGGTCATGACCTCCATGCCAGCACCGTACCTGGGGAGGATCGCGCCCTAGCCCTCAGGTTGGATGACGGCGTGGCGCCGGCGATGGATGATTGCTGTCATGCCAGATAAGCGCCCCATCCGGGATGATCTCCAGGCGACCCTGGACGCCCGCCGGGACCTCGGTCCCGAGTACGAAGCCGCGCTCGTCGAGTCGTTCGTGGAGCGACTCGACGCCACGATCTCCGCCCGCGTACGTTCCGAGCTGGACCACCACGGCGCCACGCCGCACCGGCAGAAGAGCCCTCCGGGCGCGGCGATGATCCCGATCGCGCTGGGCTCGATGGGCATCGGCATCCCCTTGACGGCCATCGCGGCCGGCAACGCGGGGCTGGTGGGACTGACGATCACGTGGATCGCGATCGTGGTCATCAACGTGGCCTCGGCCGCGGCCATCATGCGCCGCAACTGACCTCGGCGGAAACCCGGCGGAAGCACGGCGGAGGCCTACGGGAGCGCCCCCGCCCTTTCCCCTGCCCGGACGCCTCTCTCCGGTCGGGGGCGCCGAACGGGCTCAGCAGTCGGGCGTGCGTCAGGCGGGCACAGCCGGCCGGCGCGTCAGGCGTCGCGGTGGTAGCGGAGGCGGACCTCGGCGGCGAGGGTCTCGTCCTCGTGCTCCAGCCCGTACGACCACACCCGCCCCGCGTCGTCGGCGCGCCCCCGCAGCGGCAGCGTCCGGGCCAGGAGCTCGATGGCCAGGGCGCTGGTCTGCGGGTCCGCTCCGTACTCGACGGTCTCCGCGAACTCCGCGCAGGCCAGCTCCAGATGCGTGATCCCGAGCTGGACCCGCAGCCCCGGCACCTCCTCGGCCGGTGCGTATTCCAGCGCGTCCAGGAGCACGTCTGCCGCCGCCGCCGGCTCCCCGTGCTCCAGCAGCAGGTCGGCCAGCTCCTGGGCCGCCCGCGCGCCGACGCCCGGGTCGCCGCCCTCCATGGCGGCCCGCAGCTCCTTCTCGGCCTCGTCCAGGTCGCCGACGGCCGTCGCGAGCCGGGCCAGCGCGAGGTGGGCCAGCGGCACATATGCGGCCGTTCCGACCCCCAGGACGGCCTGCCAGGCGGCCCTGGCCTGCTCGGCGCGGCCCTCCCGTTCGAACCCCTGGGCCAGGTGGCAGGCGGCCTGGGCGGCGTACTCGGGGTGCCCGGTGGCCAGCGCGGTCCTGGCGGCGGCCCTGGCGGCCTCCACGTCGCCGCGCTCCTCAAGCACCACGGCGAGCCCCACCGCGGCCTGGGCCCGGTCCGGGCCGTGGGGGTCGGCGGCCAGCTCGGCGAGGATGGCGGCGGCGCCGTCGAGATCACCGCGTTCGGCCAGGCGGCGGGCGGCGTCGAGGGGCGGGGTCTCCAGCTCTGAGGACGTCAAGAGAGCTCCTTCTGGCGACGGTCGCACCGAGCCTAACCATTTCTGTCGATCATGTCTGCTCAGTTGACGCGGAAGGACTGACCGGCTTCGGACCCCTGCGCAGCAGCAGGCGTACGGTCCTGATCATGACCAGCCCGAACGCGAGCTGGAACACCGCCTGCCCCACCACCAGCGGCCCTTCGGCCAGCACGACCGACACGCCGGAGGCCACCCCGGCGGCCACCTGTAAGCCGACCAGCGCCGCCCCGGTGGACGCCCACGACACCATGCGCACCGCCAGCACCAGCTCGTGCAGGAACAACGCCGCCCCGAACGACCTGTGAACCCAATGCACGCCGCTCCCGAGGGTGTAAGGCGTGAGCAGGATCCCGACCAGCAGCACCGCGAACGAGTCCCCGGCCACCGCCACGAACCGCGGCGCGGGGAGGGCGGGCGCGGCGGCCCGCAGCGCTCTCCGGGTGTAGAGGGCCGCGCCGAGGAACCCGACGGCGTACGGGACGACCGTGCGCCAGTGGACGCCGAAGTCGCTCATCCCGCAGTTGAAGGAGAAGCACCCGGGCATGATCACCAGGCAGACGGTCAGCCCGGATAACAGGGACACCTGCCCCTTGACCAGGTCGCCCACCACGCCGTCGCCCATCACCGGCCTCCCAGCCGATGATCCCACGCCAACCCGACTCCCGCGATGCCCGCTTCCGGCGCCCGACGCGGGCATGCGACGCCGAGGGCAACCGGACGGACGACGGACGCCCGCCCGGCAGGAGAGCCCGCGGGGAGCTCCTAGTCCTCGTAAGCCTCCAGCGGCGGGCAGGAGCAGACCAGGTTCCGGTCCCCGTAGGCCTGGTCGATCCGGCGCACCGGCACCCAGTACTTCCCGTCCCGCACCGACGGCAGCGGATAGGCGGCCTCACCACGCGTGTACGGGTGGGTCCACTCGTCGGCGCTGACCGACTCGGCCGTGTGGGGCGCGTTCCGCAGCGGGTTGTCCGCCGGGTCGTAGGCCCCCGACGCCACCTTGTCGATCTCGCCGCGGATCGCGATCAGCGCGTCCACGAACCGGTCGAGCTCCCCGAGGTCCTCGCTCTCGGTCGGCTCGATCATCAGCGTCCCCGCCACGGGGAACGACATGGTCGGCGCGTGGAAGCCGTAGTCGATGAGCCGCTTGGCGACGTCGTCCACGGTGACCCCGGTCTCCTTGGTGATCTGCCGCAGGTCGACGATGCACTCGTGGGCCACCAGCCCGCCGCGCCCCGTGTAGAGCACGGGGAAGTGCGGGGCGAGCCGCCTGGCCAGGTAGTTGGCCGACAGGATGGCCTGCTCGGTGGCCGCCGTGAGGCCCTCGGAGCCCATCATCCTGATGTACGCCCACGAGATCGGCAGGATCCCCGCCGAGCCGTACGGGGCCGCCGAGACGGGACCCACCGGCGTGCCGTCGTACAGCGGGTGGCCGGGCAGGAAGGCCGCCAGGTGGCCGCGGACCGCGACGGGGCCGACGCCCGGCCCGCCGCCGCCGTGCGGGATGCAGAACGTCTTGTGCAGGTTGAGGTGGGACACGTCGGCCCCGAACTCGCCCGGCTTGGCCAGCCCGACCAGCGCGTTGAGGTTGGCCCCGTCCACGTAGACCTGGCCCCCGGCCTCGTGCACCTTGGCGCACACCTCGGTGATCGTCTCCTCGTACACGCCGTGCGTCGAGGGGTACGTCACCATGATCGCGGCCAGCGCGTCCCGGTGCTTGTCGATCTTGGCGTCGAGGTCGGCCAGGTCCACGTTGCCGTCGGAGTCGCAGGCCACGACCACGACCCGCATGCCCGCCATGATCGCGCTGGCGGCGTTGGTGCCGTGGGCGGAGGACGGGATGAGGCAGACGTCGCGCTCGCCGTGCCCGTTGGCTCGGTGGTAGGCGCGGATGGCCAGCAGTCCGGCGAACTCGCCCTGCGAGCCGGCGTTCGGCTGGATGGAGACGCGGTCGTAGCCGGTCACCTCGGCCAGCCAGCCCTCCAGCGTGCCGATCAGCTCGCGGTAGCCCTCGGCCTGGTCGTCCGGCGCGTACGGGTGGATCGCGGCGAACTCGGGCCAGGTGATCGGCTCCATCTCGGTGGTCGCGTTCAGCTTCATCGTGCAGGAGCCGAGCGGGATCATGGAGCGGTCGAGCGCGATGTCCTTGTCCTGCAGCTTGCGCAGGTAGCGCAGCATGGCGGTCTCGGAGCGGTGGCTGTGGAAGACCGGGTGGGTGAGGTAGCCGGACTCGCGCGCCAGCGAGGCGGGCAGCGCGTCCGCGTCCAGGGCCACGTCGGCCCGCTCGACGCCGAAGGCGGCCCACACCTTGGCGACCTCGGCGGCGCCGGTCTTCTCGTCGCAGGAGATCGACACGTGGTCGTCGTCGACCCGCCAGAGGTTCACGCCCTGCTCGACGGCGGCGGTGACCACCTCGGCGGCCCGGCCGGGCACGCGTACGAGCACGGTGTCGAAGAACTCGCGGTGCACGACCTCCAGGCCCGCCTGGCGCAGCCCATCGGCCAGGGCCACGGCGTGGCGGTGCGCCCGGTGGGCGATCCGGCGCAGCCCCTCGGGGCCGTGGTAGACGGCGTACATGCTCGCGATGACGGCGAGCAGGACCTGCGCGGTGCAGATGTTGCTGGTGGCCTTCTCGCGGCGGATGTGCTGCTCGCGGGTCTGCAGGGCCAGCCGGTACGCGGGGTCGCCGTCGGCGTCCACCGACACGCCCACCAGGCGGCCGGGGAGCTGGCGCTGCAGGCCCTCGCGTACGGACATGTAGGCCGCGTGCGGCCCGCCGAACCCGAACGGCACCCCGAACCGCTGCGAGGAGCCGATCGCGATGTCGGCGCCCAGCTCGCCGGGCGCGGCCACGAGGGTGAGGGCCAGCAGGTCGGCGGCGGCCACGACGAGCGCGCCCGCCTCGTGCGCGGCGGCGGCCACGGCGCGGAAGTCGCGCAGCCGCCCGGACGCGCCCGGGTACTGGACGAGCACGCCGAAACACTCGGGCAGCCCGCCCTCGAGGGAGTGCTCCACCAGCGTGATGCCCAGGGGCTCGGCCCTGGTGGCGAGCACGGCCTTGGTCTGCGGCAGCGCGTCGGCGTCCACCACGAACACGCTGCTCTTGGACTTGCCCGAGCGGCGGGCCAGGGTCATCGCCTCGGCGGCGGCCGTGGCCTCGTCGAGGAGGGAGGCGCCCGCGACGGGCAGGCCCGTCAGGTCGGAGACGACGGTCTGGAAGTTCAGCAGCGCCTCGAGGCGGCCCTGCGAGATCTCCGGCTGGTACGGGGTGTAGGCGGTGTACCAGCCCGGGTTCTCCAGCAGGTTGCGCCGGATGACGGCGGGGGTGATCGTGTCGTGGTAGCCCAGGCCGATCATGGAGGTGAGCACGCGGTTGCGGCCGGCCAGGGCGCGCAGCTCGGCGATGGCCTCGGCCTCGCCGACGGCGGCGGGCAGCTGGAGCCGGTCCTTGGCCCTGATGGCCTCGGGGACGGCCACGGCCACCAGATCCGCCACGGACTCGAAGCCCACGGACTCGAGCATGCGCTGCTGCTCGGTCGCGGATGGGCCGATGTGCCTGGACGAGAACGGCGGAGCTGACAGGTCGGTCATGGACAGTGCCTCCCGAGGCTATGGAGACCGGCGCCGTGGCGCGGGCGAGTGCCGGATCTCCCCCTCTGTCAGCGCGGCGACGCCGCGACCTGAGAGCTTCACCCCGGGAATGGGGCTTGCACCGTCGGTGAGGCGCGCCTGGCGGGCGCGCCTGCTTTCCAGAGTTGCCTCACCCGAGCGGTACAGGGTGCCTGAGAGATTCCGGGGAGGGTTGCTCCTTCGGCGCCCTGAGACCCGCGGGTCCCAGGGACTCTCCCGCACGGGGTCATCAGCCTTGCTGTCCTAGATTACAACCCTCCGCGTTACGCATGAATTTCCCCGTCGATGCGTTATGTGCGGATTGCCCGGTGGGCCGCGTCCGGCGGCCCACGGCAGAAGGGGGTGTGCTAGCTGAGGCGCCGCGCGCGGCGACGGCGGGCGAGCTCGTCAGCGGGGTGGTCGGCCGGGACGCTGTCCTCGACCGCCGCTCGTTCCCCCGGCAGCTCCGCGAGGGAGCCCTCGACCTCTCGCCAGACCCGGCCGAGCGCGATGCCGAACACGCCCTGACCGCCTTGGAGCAGGTCTATCACCTCGTCGGCCGAGGTGCACTCGTAGACGCTGACGCCGTCGCTCATGAGCGTGATCTGCGCGAGGTCGGCGACCCCGCGGTCACGCAGATGCTGGACGGCCGTACGGATCTGCTGCAGCGACACCCCGGTGTCGAGGAGCCGCTTGACGACCTTGAGCACCAGGATGTCCCGGAAGCTGTAGAGCCGCTGGGAGCCCGAGCCCTGCGCGGCTCTTATCGTGGGCTCCACGAGGCCCGTGCGCGCCCAGTAGTCGAGCTGCCTGTAGGTGATGCCGGCCGCCGCGCAGGCCGTCGGCCCGCGGTATCCGATGTCCGCCGGCAGCGACGCCGGCTGTTCGTCGAAGAGCAGGCCCTGCTCTCCGGCACGCTGCCGCGCGCTCTCGCGCCGAACCGGATCTTCCTGGCCGGCCGTCTTTCCCTCGCCGCTGCTGACCGCCACGCGGACCTCCGGCTTTCTCTCATCCCGCGGCCTGATCTGGGGGTTCGTAAAGGGCGACCACGGGTTTCACTTGCACCGTAGGACCGTGACCATGCTCAGTCAACGATCCGGCTCGGCGCGTCGTGAAGCGTAAATGCACCGAAATACCTACCCCGCCCTGCCGAAGTCTTCGGGAGTGATCGTGTCAAGGAACTCTCTGAACTTCTCCACCTCGTCTTCCTGGTCGTCCGGGATGATCACCCCGGCCTCCTGGACGACCTCCTCGCTGGCGAAGATGCGCGCTCCGGTGCGCAGGGCGAGCGCGATCGAGTCGGACGGCCGCGCGCTCACCTCCACGCCGTTGGAGAAGACCAGATCGGCGAAGAAGATGCCGTCGCGCAAGGCGACGATGTTGACCGCTCGCAGGCCGACGCCCAGAGCGCTCAGCACGTCTCGGAAGAGGTCGTGGGTGAGCGGACGCGGCGGTGGCTCCTCCGCTTGGGCCAGCGCGATGGCCGTCGCCTCGGTCATGCCAATCCATATAGGAAGGAACCGCTCCCCGTGTGCCTCCTTGAGCAAGACGATCGGCTGATTTGTGGGCATTTCGACTCGAACGCCCACGACCTCCATCTGCAACACGGGCTGCTCCGTATTCCTGACCGGTCACCCGGCACAGCTGTTTGCGGGTCGCTACTGCTGACTGGCTACTGCAATTCAACGTAACACCCGGCGGGCATGGAATGCGCCTCCGCCTCCCAGCTCGCCAGGGTCTCAACGCCCCAGTACGGACCGGATCCCCGACCGCACAAGGGATGCGTGCAGGTCGAGCAGGAGTGTGGAAAGCTCCCTGGCGACCTCGTCGGCCTCCCCGATGGCGCCGGGGGCCCGCCGTTTGAGTATGGGCGCGACCGCCTGCTCGACGAGCCCGCACTCGCGCTCGGCCGCGGCCTTGACCGCCCGCAGGTGGCGGGCGCGCAGGCCAAAACGGGCCAGCGCGCCGATGCTGCGGGCCACGTTGAGCGCCTCTTCGTCATAGCGCCTGGCCACCGGGGCGAGCAGGCCGTAGTCCTCGAGCTCGGTGAGCGTCTCGTCGTCGATCTCCGCCGCCTCGAGCAGCTCGGCCCGGCTGAGCCGGACCTCCGTCTTCTCCTGTACGGCGCGCGGACGGCCGAAGCTCTCGGCCATCCTGTCCTTGATCACCCGCAGCGGCAGGTAATGGTCGCGTTGCTCGCGCAGGATGAAGCGCAGCTGCTCCACGTGCAGGTGAGTGAACTTGCGGTAGCCGGACGGGCTGCGCTCCGGCTCGATCAGCCCCTCACCCTCCAGGAAGCGGATCTTGGAGATCGTCACATCGGGGAACTCGCCCTGCAGGAGCGCGAGCACCTCCCCGATGCTCATGTGAGAGCGTGCCGCCTGGGAGGTCATGTGACCTCCCGGGACGGCGCGTCCACGAGTCGCTCGCTCGGCTCGATCATGCGCCGGCGTGGGTCCGCATCAGGAAGACGAGGCGGAACTTGCCGATCTGCACCTCGTCTCCGGAGTGCAGGGGAACCTCCTCGATGCGTTCCCTGTTGACGTAGGTGCCGTTGAGGCTGCCCACGTCGCGCACGGAGAACTGACCGCCGGGGTGGCGGTAGAACTCGACGTGGCGGCGGGAGACCGTGATGTCGTCGAGGAAGATGTCGCTCTCCGGGTGGCGCCCGGTCGTGGTGAGGTTCTTGTCCAGCCGGAAACGGCTCCCCTGGTTGGGGCCCCTGGTCACCGTGAGCAGCGCCGTGCCGGGCGGCAGCTGCTCGACCAGAGCCCGCTCCGCCAGGAGCATGTCGCCTGCCTCAGCCTCGTATGCCTCGATTCCCGCGATGGAGATCGTCGACGTGGTGTCCCCGGAGACCTCGGGTCTGGTCAGCGGTGACCCACAGCGGGAACAGAAACGGGCATCCTCGGGGTTGGCGTGCCCGCACTGCGTGCAGTAGACGCTCGGCATCGATCGGCTCGGCCTCCTACCGCGAAGACGCGGCGACGGTGCTCAAAGACGCGCCTCGCTTCGCTTTTTCAAGTTTGCGAATGCCGCAAGATACGCTGATCAGCGGCAAAGGTCAAGGCGGGGCACTGGACTGTGGTTTGGACGCAGACAAAGTTACCGCCGCTTCCGCCCCGTGGTCCATGCCGCCGCGCGTTTCTACATTACGATCTTGCGGCACTGTCTGGGCACGTCAACCCTAATGGCTTTTTTCCTCACCCTCCGCGACGATTGTTCACATGGCGGCCTGCTCCACGATGCGGGCCCACCGTTCGAGCAGGGCCTGGGCGCCGTCCATGTCGCCCGCCTCGGCCCACAGATCGGTCACGGGCTCGGTGGCCGCGGGCAGCACGAGCACCCAGCTCCCGTCGTCGTGGGCCACCCGCACGCCGTCGGTGGTGTCGATGCGCCGGCCCTCGTGCTCGGCCTCCGCCGCCTCGATGACCGAGCGCATGACGGCCCCCTTGGCCGCCCACGGCGTGGGGATCGTGCGCTTGAGCATCTTGACCTCGGGGATCCTGGCGTCGATCTGGCTGAGCGACAGGCGGGTGCGGGCCACCAGCCCGAGCAGGCGCATGAACGAGGCCAGCCCGTCGATGGCCGGGCTGAACTCCGGCACCACGAAGCCGCCGCGCCCGTCCGCCGCGAAGATCATGTCGGGGCCGGCGGCGGCCGAGGTGAGGGCGTCGAGCGCGGTGGAGGTCCACTGCACCTGTACGCCGTGGAAGCGGCAGACCTGCTCGGCGACCCTGGTCGTGGTGACCGGCAGGGCCACCTGGCCGCCCCTGCGCTCGGCGGCGACGAGGTCGAGGACGACGAGCAGGGAGCGTTCGTCGTTGATGAGCTGGCCCATCTCGTCCACGAGGGCGATGCGCTCGCCCACCGGGTCGAAGCGGACCCCGAACGCCGCCCGTGACGAGCTGACCAGCTCCGACAGGCGCTGCAGGTCGCGGCGGCGCTCGGCGAGCGTCTCGGTGGGCGAGACGTCGTCGAGGCGGGCGTTGACGGTGAGCACCTCGACCCCGACGCGGCCGAGCAGCGTGGGCAGCACCAGCGAGGAGGTGCCCCCCGCGCAGTCCACGACGACCTTCATGTCCCTGACGTCGCCCACGTCCACGTGCCGCAGGAGCTCGTGGGTGTAGTCCTCGACGGCCCTGGCCGGATACGTGAGCTCGGCGATCTCCCCCGGGAACGCGCGCCGGAACTCCTGCCGGGAGAAGACCCGCTCCAGCTTGCGCTGCGCAGCCGGGGGCAGGTCAGCGCCGCGGCCGTCCATGATCACGATGTCCACGCTCTGCGGATCGCCCGGGGTGGTGCGCAGGGTGATGCCGCCCGCGGCCGACTCGCGGGCCGTGTGGAAGCGCGTGACCGGCAGCGGGGCGGCCTCCAGGTCCAGGACGTTGATCGCGCCCGCGGTGAGCGCGCCGATGACGGCCCGCTTGAGCGCCCTGGCGGCCAGGGAGCAGTCGCGGGAGGTGACGACGTACTCGCCCTTCTTGAGCGTGGTGGCGTACGCGCTGGCCAGCCGGACGCACAGCTCGGCGGTGATCTCGACGTTGACCAGGCCGCTGACGCCCCTCGGGCCGAACAGGTTGCGCTGGCCGCGCGACTCCCAGATGACGCTGGTGTTGACGACCGCGCCGGCCTCGATGGTCTTGAACGGGTAGACCTTGACGCCGCTGGAGACGTACGCCTCGGGCTCGATGACGCACTCGTCGCCGATGACGGCGTTCTCCTCGATGCGGGCGCCGGCCATGATGTCGGTGCTCTTGCCGATGACGCAGCCGCGCAGGTGGGCGCCGGGGCCGAGGTAGACGTTGTCGTGGACGACCGCGCGGTGCAGGAAGGCGCCCTCGCGGACGACGGCGTTGTTGCCGAGCACGGTGTACTCGCGCAACTCGGCGCCCGCCTCGACCTTGGCGTAGTCGCCGATGAGCAGCGGGCCCTTGAGCACGGCGTCGGGGTCGACCGAGGCCGAGTCGGCGACCCAGACGCCCGGCGAGAGCTCGAAACCGCCGATCTCCAGGTCGACCCGGCCGGACAGGGCGTCGGCCTGGGCCTTGAGGTAGCTGTCGTGGGTGCCGACGTCCTCCCAGTAGCCGTCGGCCACGTAGCCGTAGATGGCGGCGCCGCTGTCGAGGAGGGCGGGGAAGACGTCGGAGGACCAGTCGACGGGCTCGCCCGCGGCGACGGTGGCGAGGACCTCCGGCTCCATGATGTAGATGCCGGTGTTGACGGTGTCGGAGAAGACCTGGCCCCAGGTGGGCTTCTCGAGAAAGCGCTGAACGCGTCCCCCGTCGTCCACGATGATGATCCCGAATTCGAGAGGGTTCGGGACGCGCTTGAGGCCGATTGTCACAAGTGCCGAATTTTCACGATGAAACCGGATCATGTCGGTTAAATCGATATCTGTCAGGGCGTCGCCGGAGATCACCAGGAAACGGTCGTCGCGGAGCCGGTCCTCGGCGTTCTTGACGCTGCCCGCCGTGCCGAGGGGCACGTCCTCGGTGGCGTACTGGAGGCTCATGCCGAGCTCGTCGCCGTCGCCGAAGTAGTTGCGGACGAGCGCCGCCAGGAACTGGAGCGTGACCACCGTCTCGGTGATGCCGTGGCGCTTCAGCAGGCGCAGCACGTGCTCCATGATCGGGCGGTTGACCACGGGCAGCAGGGGCTTGGGCTGGTTGGCGGTCATGGGACGCAGCCGAGTTCCCTCTCCGCCTGCCATGACGACCGCCTTCACCCGATCACTCCTTTTTGGCCGAGGTTACGAGTTGCAGCACCTGTACCACATACAACACGCCTGCCCACCAGTACAGGCCCGTTCCCCAAAGCGCGAATGCCCACCCGACAATTCGTGCTATATCGGCATACCACCCCGTATGGGAGGCAAGGAAGAGGAGAGGGAAGGCGTACATGAGGTTGAACATGGCAGCCTTGCCCAGGTAATGCACCTGAAGTGCCTTGTAGCCATGTTTGCGAAGTACGGGGATGAAACAGGCGACGAAGAGTTCGCGCCCCAGGATGACCACGACCAGCCACCACGGGATCACGTCGCGTAGCAGCAGGCCGATGATGGTGGCGAAGACGTATAGCTTGTCGGCGGCGGGGTCGATGATCCGGCCGAGCCTGCTGGTCTGGTTGAAGGCGCGGGCGATCTTTCCGTCGAGCCAGTCCGTGAAACCGGCCACCGCGAGGATCACGATGGCCCATCCGTCCGCCTTGGGCCCGAGAACCAGCCAGAGGAAGACGGGGACGCCGAGGAGTCGCAGGAAGCTCAGCAGGTTGGGAACCGTCCAGATACGGTCCTCGGCGGAAGTTTCGCTCACGAGCAGACCCTACTGCGTGGAACTCTGACACAGCGGTCCCGCATGGGGCGCTCACATTTCCGCCCTTCCCGCCCACCCCGGAGTGAGGTCAGGTGCGCAGGAAGGCGTGGGTGCGGCCCAGCGTCTCGAAGCCGAGCTTGGCGTAGAAGTCCTTCGGCCAGTCGGCCGCGTCGGCCACCAGGAAGATCAGCTCGGCCTCCGCCGCCTTGGCGAGCAGCGCGGTCATGAGGGCGCGCGCGTGCCCCTTGCCCCGATGATCCGCGCCGGTGAAGACGCTCTCGATCTGGGCCACGCCGCCGTGCTCGTACAGGTCGGCCCTGGCGGCGATCTCCCCGTCCGGGGCGCGTACCCCCCAGAAGCTCACCGCGTCGGCGCCGCGCAGCCGGCCCTCCACCCGCAGGGCGAGCCTGTCGATCACCTCGTCCGGCGCCTGCGGCAGCGTGTGGCGCCAGTCGCGCCGCAGCACCGGCAGCAGCTCGGCCAGGGAGAGCTGCCCGGCCGGCGCGGAGCCGGGCGGGGTCGCGCCGCGGAAGGCCATGATCAGGTTCGTCTCGTGCTCGTAGCCGGCGGCGAGGAACGCGGGCGCGAGCGCCGTACCGAGCCGGTCGTCGTCCACGCACACCAGCCGGTGCTCCCGCTCCGCGAGCATCTCGTCGGCCGCCCGCAGCAGCCGCTCCGCCGCCTCCCGGGCCTCCTCCGGCGTCTCCGGGACCGGCCCGGGGCCGACGATGAGCTTGTTGTCGTCGTGGGAGCCGGGATAGCGCCCGTCGATCACCGCGAACCCGCCCGGGACGGCCACCTCCCGCGGCGCCCTGCGGCGCGCGAAGGCGTGCTGGAAGCCCACCGCGCGAGCCAGGTCCGCGGCGCCGGTGTCCAGGTCCGCGTCCAGGCCCGCGTCCAGGCCCGCGTCCAGGCCCGCGTCCAGGTCCGCGTCCAGGTCTGCGGCGGGCTCAGCCGGCACGCCGCGCCGCCTCGAGGAACGCCCGGATGAGCGCCGAGTCCTTCACCCCGGGCGAGGTCTCCACGCCGCTGGACACGTCGACGCCCCACGGGGCGGCCGCCGCGATCGCCTCCGCCACGTTCGACGGGGCGAGCCCGCCGGCCAGCAGCCACTGCCCCGACGCGCGGCCGCGGACGGCCGCCCAGTCCCACGCCTGCCCGGACCCGGCGTGCGGCGCGTCCACGAGGAGCAGGTCCTCGTCGTAGGCCCCGCAGCGCAGATCGGCCTCCGCGTCGACGGCCCTGATCAGCCGGAGGCCGAGGTCCTTGAGCGCGGTGAAGTCGCCGTGCGGGTGCTTGCCGTGCAGCTGGATGGCCCGTACGCCGGACGCCAGCGCGGCCGCGCGCACCGTGTCAGGGTCCTCGCCGCGGAACACCCCCACGGTCAGCACATGGGCGGGCACCAGCGCGGCCAGCTCCGCGGCCCGCTCGGGCGCGATCCTGCGCGGGCTCCGGGTCATGACGAACCCGATCGCGTCCGCGCCCGCCTCGACGGCGGTGGTCACATGCTCGGGCTCGCTCAACCCGCAGATCTTCACATACACCACACCCCCGACCCTAGCGGCGGCGGGGGCCGCCGGTGACCATGCCCACGCCGGTCCACCCGGAGGATGAGCGGCCGTCCCCCGTCCGGCGGACGAGCGGGGCGGGGTCAGGGGCGGGGTCAGGGGCGCGGGGTCAGGGGCGCGGCAGGCGTACCGGGCGGAAGGAGGCGTCCACGAGGCCGGTGCGGTGGGCCACGACGGCAGCCTGGATGCGGTTGCGCAGCCCCAGCTTCTCCATGGCCGCCGCGATGTGGGTCTTGACCGTCGTCACGCCCACGTGCAGCTCCTCCGCGATCTCCGCGTTGGACAGCCCGGTGCCGACCAGGGCGAGCACCTCCAGCTCGCGTTCGGTCAGCCCTGCGGGCGGGGGCGCGGCGGCCTGCTCCTCGGCGTCCAGGAACCGCTCCACGACCCGGCGCAGCACCGACGGCGCCAGGAGCTGCTCCCCCGCCGCCGCCCGGCGCACGGCGTCCACCATGCGCTCCGGTTCGTCGTCCTTGACCAGGAATCCGACCGCGCCGGCCCGCAGCGCCGCGTACACGTTGGCATCCTCCGCGAACGTCGTCAGCACCACGATCCGGGCGCCCGGCCGGGCGGCGAGCACGCGTTTGATCGCCTCCAGCCCGTCGACCCTGGGCATGCGCAGGTCCATGAGGATCACGTCGGGCAGGTGGCGCTCGGCCAGGCGGACCGCCTCGGCCCCGTCCACGGCCTCCCCCACGACCTCCATGTCGCCCGTGGCCTGCAGCAGCATCCGCACGCCCGCCCGTACGAGCGCCTGGTCGTCGGCCACCAGCACGCGGATCATGCGACGCTCCTGGCCGGGAGGCTGGCGGCCAGGAGCCAGCCGCCCTCTCCGTCGGGCCCGGCGGAGAGGGTGCCGCCGAGGGTGCGGACGCGTTCGCGCATGCCGGCCAGGCCGCGCCCGGACGAGGGCAGGCGCTCGACGACGGTGGGCGGGCGGCCGTTGCGGATCCGTACGGACAGGCCCTCCGCCGAGGGGGTGACGCTGACCCGGACCTCGGTGCCGGGGCCGGCGTGTTTGAGCACGTTCGTGAGTCCTTCCTGGACGATGCGGGCGGCGGAGGCCCGGGCGATGAGGGGCGCCCGGTCGGTGGCGGGGTCGAGTTCGAGGTCGACGACGAGCCCGGCGGCGGCCATGCGTTCGGCGGACTCGCGGACCACGTCGGCGGGGTTGGCCAGCAGGTCGGGCTGGCGTTCGGGGTCGCGCAGCAGGTCGAGCAGGTCGCGCAGGTCCTGCAGCACCTGGTGTCCCGTCTCGCGGATGTCGGTGAGCGCGTCGGCGACGGGGCCGTCGGGGGCGGTGTAGCGGGCGGCGCTGGCCCGCAGGACCATGGCGCCCACGTGGTGGGCCACGATGTCGTGCACGTCGCGGGCGATGCGCTCGCGTTCGGCGAGCTGGTCGGCGCGCACCTGGGCGACGGCCGCGCGGGCCGCCTCTTCGGCGCGCAGCCGCTCGGCGGCCGCCGCGGCCTGCCGCATGCCGAGGTAGCGGCCGATGGCGATCGGCGTGGCCACCAGCGTCATGAGGATGCCGACGCGGAACGGCGTGGTCTGGGTCTCCTGGCCGACGACGGCGATCGCGGTCAGCATGCAGCCGGCGGCGTAGGCGATGATCGTCCACGCCCAGGAGGTCACCCGCATCGCGAACACGCCGATCGCGATGAGCGTGAGGATCACGCAGGTGTTGACGACCTGGTTCAGATAGGTGTCGGCGGAGACGAGCAGCGCGCCCTGCAGCAGGAGCACCACCCCGGGCAGCCGCCGGGCGATGCCCAGCGACAGGCCGCCGACCACGGCGAGCAGGCCGACCACCCAGACGGGCTGGGTGCCCGCGTGCCAGGAGGTCCAGGTGCTGAGCACGGTGATCGCCACCCCGCCCGCCGCCAGCAGCGCGTCGGGGGTGACGTCCCGCTCCTCCAGCGGCCCAGCCGAGCCGCGCAGGTAGGCCCCGAGCACGGCCGGGAAGACCGCCAGGAAGACCGAGTACACCCAGGTGTTCATGACGACCGGGATGCCGGGGTCGACGATGTTCAACGCGGTCGCGACCATCGCGGCGGCCACGGCGAGCACGGTGCCCCGCCAGCCGGAGCGGTATCCCACGACTCCGAGCGCCACGCAGACCAGGATCTGCGCCGTGTTGGACGTGAACGACCCGAGCTGGTCGGTCACCACCAGGAGCCCGGCCAGGTAGAGCGCGACGGGCACCGGCCGCCGCCGGACGAGCCCCATGGGCAGGCCCACCAGCAGCGCCATCGGGATGTTCATCGCGGCGGGCAGGTATCTGGTGTCGCCCGCGTGCGCCGTAGTCAACAGGTCCAGGCCCACACCTGAGACCGCGAGCAGGACATCCAGCGGCAAACCACGCCAACGCATGGACTCACGGTATCCGTGGAGCTTGTCGGCGGGGGTCCTCCTTGCGGAGGACCCCGTCTCCTCCAAGTGGCCGGAGGTCCGCCCGGAGGGCGGAGCGTCCACCCGCGATCTTGCCTTAGGTTCGGGGCATGCCCAATGACTCCGCACTTTTTCTCGGCCAGTTCTTCCGGGCGCCGACCACGATCGGGGCGGTCGCGCCCAGTTCGCGGTGGCTGGCCTCGGCGGTCTGCGCCCCGATCCCCGAGCGCGGCGAACCGACGGTGGTCGAGCTCGGCCCGGGCACGGGCCCGTTCACGGCGGAGATCCAGCAGCGGCTGGGCGGGCGTGGCCACCACCTGGCCGTGGAGGTCAACGAGACCATGGCGCGGCTCCTGGCGGCCCGGTTCCCGGCCGTCGACGTGGTGAACGCCGATGCGGCGCGGCTGGGCGAGTTGCTGGCCGAGCGCGGGTTGCAGCAGGCGGACGTGGTGGTGAGCGGGTTGCCGTGGGCGGCGTTCCCGCAGGAGTTGCAGCATGCGCTGCTGAGTGCGGTGACGTCGGTGATGAGCCCTGGTGCGGCGTTCACGACGTTCTCCTACATTCACGCCATCCCGCTGAGCTCGGCGCGCCGGTTCCGGGCGCTGCTGGCCGAGCGGTTCGAGGAGGTCGTGCCGGGGCGTACGGTGTGGCGCAACACTCCGCCCGCCTTCGTCTTCCACGCGCGCCGGCCCCGCCCATAAGAGGGCCTGTAAATCTCTGGCAAAGCTTCGGCGGAGGCGGCCGTGGTGCGCGCAGGCCGGGGTGAGTCTCTGCCTCGTCCCCGGAGCAACGTTCTCGGCCTCGGTGAACAAGCCCTCGGCATCCGCGCGGCGACCAGGCCGTCCCCGTCCACCCCCCGCTACCCGGACGCGGGGGAAGCACACCCGCGGATCAGCCGAACGACGGCGGCCGCTTCTCCCGCACCGCGCGCACGCCCTCGACCACGTCGGGGCCGGTGAAACCGAGGAACTCCATGGCCAGTGAGGCGTCGAACGAGGGCCCGGCCAGGCGCAGCCAGTTGTTGAGCGAGTATTTGGTCAGCCTGATCGCCTCCTGAGAGCCGGAGGCGAGCCTGACCGCGATCTCCATGGCCTTGTCGTGCACCTGGTCGTCGTCCACGCACAGGCTGACCAGCCCCATCCGCTCGGCCTGCTCGCCCGTGACGGGCTCGCACAGCAGCAGGTGGTATTTCGCCTTGGCCAGGCCGCACAGCAGCGGCCACACGATGGCCGCGTGGTCGCCGGCCGCGACGCCGAGCCTGGTGTGCCCGTCGATGATCCGCGCCGTACGGCCCGCGACGGAGATGTCTGCCAGCAGGGCCACGGCGAGCCCCGCGCCGACCGCCGGCCCCTGGATCGCCGAGACGATCGGCTTGGAGCAGTTGAGGACGTTGTAGACGATGTCGCGGGCCTCGGCGAACACGCGCAGCCTGGTCGCGTGGTCGCGGGTCATCTCCTCGATCATGGACAGGTCGCCGCCCGCGGAGAACGCCTCGCCCTCTCCCCTGACGACGACGGCCCTGACGCTGTCGTCCCGGTCGGCGTCGCGCCAGATCTCGCCCAGCTCGCGGTGGGCGGTCGCATCCACGGCGTTGAGCCGGCCCGGCTCGCTGATCGTGACCCGCAGGACGCCGTCGGCCGGGGTGTCGATCTTGAGCTTGTCGTACGTCACCATGACCCCCGCAGCCGCTCCGCGACGTACTCGCGGGCCTCGACCGCCTGGTCGAACAGGCCCGGCAGGCCGAAGAAGCCGTGCACGGCGCCGTCCCACCTGCGGCTCTCCGCCGGCACGCCCGACTCCGCCAGGCGCCGGGCGTAGTGCTCGCCCTCGTCTCTCAGCACGTCGTACTCGGCCGTCACCACGGTCGCGGGCGCCAGGCCGGCGACGTCGGGCAGCCGCAGCGGCGACAGCCGCGGGCCGGCGGGGTCGGCGAGGTTGGCGTCACCGGCGTACTGCCGGGCGTACCACGCCAGCTCGGCGGCCCCGAGCGCGTAGCCCTTGGCGTATTCGGCGTGGCTGGGCGTGTCCATGGCCAGGTCGAGCACCGGGCAGACGAGCGCCTGGTGCGTGAGGCCCAGCCCGGCGTCGCGGGCCTGCCAGGCGGCGACGGCGGCCAGGTTGCCGCCCGCGCCCTCGCCGACGACCGCGACGCCGCCGTTGCCCTGGTAGAAGGCCGGCCGGGTGAACAGGTCGCGCACGACGGTCCACGCGTCGTCGGCGGCCGCCGGGAACGGGTGCTCGGGGGCGAGCCGGTAGTCCACGGACACCACCACCGCGCCCGTGCGGATCGCCAGGTCGCGGCAGAGCCGGTCGCTCCGCTTGACGCCGCCGTAGACCCAGCCGCCGCCGTGGAAGAAGACCGCGACGGGCAGCGCGCCGTCGCCGGGGTCGGCGCGGTAGATCCTGATGGGCACGCCCTCGGCCTGCTCGTCACGGACGAAGGGGAGCTTGGTGAGCGGGCCGCGGTGGATCGCCACCCGGTCGGGCTGCGCGCGCGTCTCCTGGATCTCTTCCGGGCCGAACGCGTCGTAGTCGGTGCCCGCGTCCGGCACGTAACGGGCGAGGTAGTCCCGCGCCTGGGGATGCAGCGGCATGATCGCAGCCTATCGGGCCGCCTCGATGAACGCATCGAAGATCCGTGTATCTCCGTCACGCTCCGGATGCCATTGGACACCCACACCGAACCTGTGCCCCTGCAACTCGATCCCCTCCACGATCTGGTCCTCGGCCCAGGCCACGGCCAGCAGGCCGGTGCCGAGGCGGCGTACGGACTGGTGGTGGGGGGCGCTGACCTCGACCCGGTCGCCCACCGCCTTGCCGAGCTTGCTGGAGACGCTGACCTGGATCGTGTGGGTCGCGCCCGGCTCGCCGTGGCGGTCGCTGTCGAGCACCTCGGGCAGCCAGGGGATCAGCGTGCCGCCCTGGGCGACGTTGAGCACGTGCATGCCCCTGGCGATGGCCAGGATCGGCAGGTCGGCGCGGACGGCGGCCCTGGCCAGGGCCAGCTCGAACCGGTCGCGGTGCTGCTGTGGCTCGGCCACCCGCTCGTCAGGCTCGCCGCCGTAGTTGCCCGCGCCGAGCTCCACACCGTCGGCCAGGACGATGCCCTGCAGGCCGCTGATGTAGTCCTCGATGGCGGGGGTGCCGATCGGCGGGAGCATCACGGGAGCGCCCCCGGCCCGCCCGACCGCCCTGGCGTAGGAGGGGGGCGACAGTACGGCCTCGCGTACGTAGTCGCTCCAGCGGGCGGCTTCGAAGTAGGCGGTGATACCGATGAGCGGTCGGGACATGCGATCTCCAGGGGGCAAGGTGGAGTCCGTGCCGCCATCAGCCTGTCAAGATGACGGCCGCACGCCCCATCATGGCGCAAGGTCTTTCCGATATGTCAGGTCTCCCAAAGATCTACCACTTCTGTCCCCACCCCGACGCCCCGCCCCCTCCACCCGCACGACGCAACGGGCCGGTGCGGGCGCGGCGTGGTGCGCCTTCGGGCGTCCGCACTCAAGCACCCACCTCGCCTCCAGCCGCCCCACACCGCGGTCCTGGCGGCGCTCCCGCGAGGGCGGGTGCGGCCGTGGGGCGCTGGGTTGCGAGGCGGGGCACCTCGGGGGCGGGTGCGGTTGGGGGGTGGGATGTTGCGGTGCCGGTGTGGCGCACTTGGGTGGCCCGGGGTGGGGGTCGGGCCAGGGCGGGTGCGGGTGAGGCATGGGGTGTTGAGGTGCAGGGGTGGCGGAGCTGCGTGAGCCCGGGGCTGGGGCGGGTGGGGTGGTGGGTCAGGTGAGGGTGGGGGTTACGTAGATCTCGGCGCCCGGGGGGAGGGCGCAGTCGAGGTAGCCGAGTCCGTGGGCGTTCTCGCCGCACACGATCATGTTGATGTGCCGGCGGATCCGCCCGTATTCGTCGCGTAGCCGCTCCTCCAGCAGCGGATGCGTACGCCGGAGCATGTCGAGGGCCGCTCCCAGGGTGGGCGGTGAGTCGCGGTCGGCGGCCACGGCGAAGACCTTGACCTCCGAGCGCCCGCTCACCCAGCGCCGCAGCATGCCCGGGAGCACGAAGACGACCATCGTGACCATCGGCTAGAGCACCGCCGCCCGCACGGTGAGCACGTCGGGCAGGTGGCGGACGACCGGTGACCAGGTCTCGCCGCCGTTGCGCGAGCCGTGGACCTCGCCGTCGCGCGTGCCGAAGAACACCCCCGCCTCCGAGGCCGTCATCGCGTCACGCAGCACGGCCGCGTGCACGGGGCCCTCGGGCAGGCCCGAGGCGAACGGCTGCCAGGTCGCGCCCGCGTCGTCGCTGCGGAAGACGCGGTAGCGGTGGCCGACCGGGGTGCGGTCGATGTCGGCCGTCAGGGGCAGCACGAAGACCGTGTCGGGCCGCGACGGGTGCACCGCGATCGGGAAGCCGAAGTCGGACGGCAGGCCGGAGCCGATGTCGTGCCAGGCCCCGCCGAAGTCGTCGCTGCGGTAGACGCCGAAGTGGTGCTGGAGGTAGAGCCGCTCGGGCCGGGAGGGGTGCATGGCGACCTTGTGCACGCACTGCCCGAACTCCGGATATTGCGCCCCCTCGGGCAGGAACGCGGCCCGGATGTTGCGGTTGGCGGCCTCCCACGACAGCCCGCCGTCGAAGGAGCGGTAGAAGCCGCCGGTGGAGATCGCGACGCCCACGATCCGCGGGTCGGTCGGGTGCGGGACGATGGTGTGCAGGCACAGGCCGCCGCCGCCCGGCTGCCACTGCGGCCGGTGCGGGTGCTCCCACAGGCCCTCGACCAGCTGGTACGTGACGCCGCCGTCCTCCGAGCGGAACAGCGCGCCCGGCTCGACCCCGGCCCACACCACCCCCGGCTCGGACGGCGAGAGCGCGAGCTGCCACACCCTGGTCAGGGTCGCCTCGGCCTTCTCCGGGAAGGCGATGGGCGGCTGCTCCGCCTCCTTCCACGTCTTCCCGAGGTCATCCGAATACGTGACGGACGGACCGAAATGACCGTATTCGATCCCGGCCAGGAGCCGGGGCGAAGGGCCTCTCGTGTCGATCGCCACCGAGTGCACCCCGACCGTCGAGAACTGGATCGGCTCGACGTCGAACGGACCGCCGCCGGTGGAGCGGGCGAGGAAGAGGCCCTTGCGGGTGCCGATCGCGAGCAGTGTGTCACTCATGGCGTGCTCCCTTGTTGGTCTGCCGCCATCGTGCCACGCAGGGCCGACAGTCTCAGAGGACTGGGAGTTTTCGGCCCGCGAAGCCGCATTACCTGGCGGGTAATCGTGACGCTTCCCTCCAGCGGCTACTGTGCCGGGCATGGGAGCAGTAGCCGTAAAAGAAGAGACATTTGGTGAGTTGTTGCGTTCGTGGCGGCAGCGGCGGCGGGTGAGCCAGCTGGACCTGGCCATCGAGGCCGACGTTTCGGCCCGCCACATCAGTTTTCTGGAGACCGGGCGCGCCCGGCCGAGCCGCGAGATGGTGATGAAGCTGGCCGAGGAGCTGGATGTGCCGCTACGGCAGCGCAACAGGCTGCTGATGTCCGCCGGGTTCGCTCCGGTCTATCCGGAACGCGAGGTCCGCGCCCCGGAGATGGAGGTCGTACGGCAGGCGCTGGACAAGATCCTGGCCGGGCACGAGCCGTACCCGGCGGTCGTGGTGGACGCGGCCTGGAACCTGGTGGCGGCCAACTCGGCGGCCGCGATGTTCATGGACGGGGTGCCCGCCGAGCTGCTGAAGGAGCCGATCAACGTGATGCGGCTCTCGCTGCACCCCGACGCGATGGGCGGCCGGCTGCTGAACCTGGCCGAGGTCCGGGCGCACCTGCTCTACCAGCTGCGCAGGCAGGCCGAGGGGTCGGGCGACGCGCGGCTGGCCGCGCTGCACGACGAACTGGCCTCGTACGAGTATCCGGGGGTGGACCTGAACGTGGCGCACGTGCCGGGCCCCGCCGACATCCTGGTGCCGCTGCGGATCGCGGCCGGTGACCGGGTGCTGTCGATGTTCACGACGATCGCGACGTTCGGGACGCCGGTGGACGTGACGGTCTCCGAGCTGGCCATCGAGACGTTCTGGCCGAACGACGAAGAGACCGCCGCGGCGTTCCACCAGGGCCTGCGGGGTTAGCGGGCCGGGCGCCCCAGCGAGCGGACCGGGCGCCTCAGCGGGCGGGGGCGGGCGGGCCGGGCGGTTCCTCGCCGGCCGCGATCGGCGCCTCGATGGCGAGCGTGGGGCGGCCTCCGCCGGTGATCGGCAGCCCGCCCGTGACGGTGTAGGTACGCATGTCGAACGCCCCGCCCGCCGGCGCCTCCGCGGCGGTGAAGGCCACGTGGGCGTTGCCGCCGGGGACGACCGAGGTGGAGATGTAGTCGCCCGCCATGCGACCGTGCGCGGAGTCGGCGAGCCAGTCGAGCTCCATCGGCCCGTGCAGCTCCGCGGGGGGCGACCAGCTCGCCCCGCCGTTGGCGGAGGAGGTGTAGCCGACCGTGAGGCGGCAGGTGGCGGCCGTGCAGGCGGCGGACGGGTAGCGGTAGTAGGCGAGCGCCAGCCTGGCCGTCTCGCCCGCACCGGCGGGGTCGACGCCGAGGCCGGGGATGAAGTGGTCGCCGCCGTCGTCCGTGACGCGCAGGATGTGGCTCCATTCCGCGCCGGTGGCCGAGGTGCTCATGACGATGTCGTTGCCGCCGCAGCTGAGCTGGAAGCGGCAGTCGGACCAGGCGACGTACACGGTGCCGGCGGCGTCCACCTCGGCCGAGGGCAGGGGCGCGGCCCGCAGCCCGCCCGCGACCTTGTGCCGCTGCACGGTGGCGACGAGCACGCTGCGGCCCCAGCTCTCGCCGCCGTCGCGGGAGCGCAGGGAGCGGATCTGGCCCTCGTCGCTCAGGTACGGCACGACGAGGGCGCCGTCCGGCCGCACGACCGGCTGCCCGCCCTGCCCGGTCGCGGACGTGCCGGTCTCGGCCCAGGTCAGGCCGCCGTCGGAGGAGCGGGCCACCTTGATCGCGTTGCCCGCGGCGACGTCGTCGTAGACCGCGTAACAGCGCCCGTAGTACGGGCTGCGGGCGCCGTTGTCGCAGGCGACCCAGCTCTTGTCCAGGTCACCCCCGCCCGCGACGGCGGTCGTGACGGGATCGCCCCAGGTCAGGCCGCCGTCGGCGGAGCGGCTGGTGAGCACCGCCGCCCCGGTGACCCCGTCCTGGTCGGTGAGCGCCAGCGAGGAGATCAGCCAGACGCCGTGCCGGGCGTCGTAGGCCACCGACGGGTCGCTGGCCCGCCCGTACCCGCCGCCGCCGGACGTGGTGATCCCCGGCAGCACGCCCGTGGCCCAGGTGGCGCCGTTGTCGGCCGAGGTCGCGTACGCGATGCCGGACGCCCCGCCGTCGAAGAACCTGCCGATCTGCTGGGCGGCCACGATCGTCGTGCCCGCCTGGAAGGTGTCGGGCCCAGCCTGAGTGCCCGCCTGAAACGTGTCGGGCCCCGCCTGCGGGGCGGTCCCCAGCTCCGTCAGCGGGAGGGCCTGCGACGACGCCAGGGCGGGCAGCGGGATCAGGAGGAGCACCAGGGTCAGCAGCCCGCCGATTCCTCGGCGCCGGGCGGGGGATGGCACAGTCCACCTCCACGTTGGCGTGTCATCCTCCACCTCGCACCTTTCGACCCGAAGTGTCAAGATCTGTCAGCGTTCGGCCTGGACGATGTCCCGGTGAATGCGTGACAGAGGCACGCCGTCGATCTGGAGGCGGCGTACGGTCTCGTTGACCATGCCGGGCGGGCCGCACACGTACACGTCGTGCTCGGCCCAGGAGTGGAAGCGCTGCACGACCTCGGGCAGGTGGCCGCGCATCCCGCCGTACCCCGGCTGGCCGGACACCACGGGCAGCACCCGCAGCCAGGGGAACGACGACTCCATCCTGATCAGGTCGGGCAGGTCGTAGAGCTCCTCGACCGTGCGCGTGCCGTACAGCAGGTGGATGTTGGGCCGGCGGCCCGAGGCGATGATGTGCTCGATGATCGCCTTCAGCGGGGCCAGGCCCGTGCCGCCCGCCACGCACAAGACGTCGCGCAGGCTGCTCTCGCACGGCCCCATCGTGCCCATCGGCGGGCCCAGCAGCAGCGTGTCCCCGATGCGGGTGTGCCTGATGAGCGAGCTGGACACCCAGCCGCCGGGGACCGAGCGGACGTGCAGCCTGAGCGTGTTGTCGGCGCGCGGCGCGTTCGCGATGGAGTACGTGCGCCAGACCCGCGGCCAGCGCGGGGTCTGCACGTTGAGGTACTGGCCCGGCGTGTACGGCAGCCGCTCGGCCGGCCGCAGCGTGAGGACCGCGATGTCGAGATGGCGCCGCTCATGGTCGATCACCTCCGCCGGCCACCAGGCGGGCGAGACCCCGGAGTCGGACGCGGCCGACTCGATCATGAGCTTGGCGGCCGCCGTGTAGGCGGCGACCCAGGCGGCCTCGATCTCGTGGTTCCAGATCTCGGCGGCGAAGCGGCGGATGGTGGCGAGCAGGGCGTTGCCGACGGCGGTGTAGTGCTCGGCGATCACGCCGTACTTGCGGTGGTCCCTCCCCAGCTGGCCCAGGTACGTCGCGAGGCTGCCCGGGCTGTCCAGGCTCCACACGATGCGGGTCAATGCGCTGAACAGGCGGTCCCGCTGGACGTCCATGGCGGGCGGGAACATGCCCCGCAGATGCGGGCTCTCGGCGAACAGCCGGCCGTAGAAGTAGGCCGTCGCCTTGTCGGCCACCGGTTCGATGACGGAGAAACTCTCTTTTACCAGGCGCGGATTCAACGACATTTACCAACCCCACCTATGGACCGGAATCGGGTTCCGGTCGTGTCGTTCACCTCCCTGACGGCTCCGGGTCTTGAGCGCGCGGCCCCTCCCCGGTACAACCGATGCGCTCAAAATTGAGTGTTACACCACTGATGACGCGTCACAACCGTTTCTCCTCAATACGGTGCGAAGCCAACCATCTGTAGTTACCTCGTTATGTCTCGCATACGAATTTCGGACGGAAAATGCGAGGAAAAATCGTATTTGCCGGTGGGGTTGGCGCTGGGAGTCATTCCCGTCCGAGCGCGAGGGGCGTACCCTCCGGCCATGGCAGCGCTCCATCCCAGGCGCGTGGCCTGGGAAGGCGCCCGGACCTTCGTCTCCGCCGCGAACACGGACGCCTACTGGTGGCTCAGCGACACGGTCGGCCACCGCCTGGGGCCCATGTACCAGTCGCAGCTGTGCGAGACGCGGCTGCGGCTGCAGGCGCAGGCGGACGCGATCTACGCGGAGGCGGGCGCGTGGCGGGCCCGCCTGGACGAACTCCTCGACACCCACCCCGCGACCGCGTCGATCCTCACTCAGATGATCAGCGAGACCACGTCCCGCCTGCCCTGAGGCGAGGTCAGGGGCAGACCCGCCCGTTGGCCTCGAACGCCGCGTGGGTCAGAGGCATGAGCTCCGCCCACAAGGCCTCCATCTTCTCGGCGACCATCTCGATCTCACGCTGCGGGAACGACGGGAACGTGGAGTCCTCGCGCTTGACCCGCAGCGACAGGAAGTTCATCAGGGCGCGGGCGTTGCAGGTGGCGTACATCGAGGAGTAGAGGCCCACCGGCAGCACCGTACGGGCCACCTCGCGCGCCACCCCCGCCTCGAGCATTTCCAGATAGGCCCGATAGGACTGCCGGTAGCTCTCCTGGGTCGCCTCGGTCACCAGCTTGTGCTGCTCGGCGGTGCCGTCCAGGAACACGTACTTGCCGGGCTTTCCTTCCTGCACCAGCTTCCGCTCCGGCCCGGGCACATAGAAAACCGGCGTCAACTTCCGATACCTGCCGGACTCCTCGTTATAGGAAAAGGTCCGATGCCTCATGAATTCCCGGAAAACGAAGATCGGCGCACTGACGTAGAAGGTCATGGAAGAGTGCTCGAACGGCGTGCCGTGCCGGTCGCGCATCAGGTAGTTGATGAGGCCCTTGGAACGCTGGGGATCGGCCTCGATCTCCTCCAGAGAGCTCTCACCCTTCGTGGAGACGCGCGCGGCCCACAGCACGTCGGCGTCCGACGCGGCGGCCTTGACCAGCTCCACGTCCACGTCGCTGCGGAACGTGATCTCGGCCTCGGGTTCGACAGTGCCCACGAAGAGCCCCCCTGCTCAGGTCGGGTGTTGTGACGGCCCCCAGCAAACCAGGTCAGGGCCGCCCGGCGCGAGTCGGCCCCCCGGGACTCACAGGCGGTAGACGCGGCGGGCGTTCCCCGAGCCGATCATGTGGGCGATCCGGGCGGCGTCCGCGGCGCTCCACTCCCCCGCGGCCAGCCGCGACCCGAGCGCCGCGCCGAGCGCCTGCCGGTAGTAGAGCGCGCCCAGGTAGCAGGTCTCGGCCACCCCGTGGCAGCCGGAGCTGAACAGCAGCTTGTGGAACGGCGCCAGCTCCAGCAGCTCGTCCACGACCCTGGCCGAGGCGGCGGCGGTGTGCGGGAGCGCGAGGCCGACGTCCACGTAGACGTGCGGGTGGACGCCGGCGAGGTAGGCGGCCTGGCGGTGGAACGGGTAGCAGTGCAGCAGGATGAGCGGCACGCCAACCGGCTGCAGCATCCTGGCGAACGCGCCCAGCCGGCCCGGGTCGGTGCGGTGCAGGTCGGGCCCCGAGCCGCCGAAACCGGTGTGGAACTGCACGGGCAGCCCCCGTTCCCTGGCCACGTCGACCGCGCTCCAGAGCAGGTGGCGCAGCAGGACCTCGTCCGTCAGCGGCTGCTTCGGGTCCGACAGCCGCCGGTTGGCCGCCGCGATCACCGCTCCCCTGGTGGGCCTGGCCGGGTCGAAGTCGAGGCCGTACAGCGACGCAACGACGGTCTTCAGCCCGACCGCCCGGGCGGCCCTGGCGGTCAGCTCCTCGCCGACGCCGTCGAGGTAGTCCACGGCCAGCGGCGCGTCCTCGGCCACGTCCCGCTCGATCTGCTCGATCCGTACGAGCTCGTCGGCGGCGGCCCCGCCGTGGCGGCCCATCTCGGTGGCGGTCAGCAGGTCGACGTCCCCCGGGCCGATGTCAGCGGGCGCGGTGTCCACCAGGAACGCCACCACCCCGGCACCGGCCAGCAGCCGCCGGTTGACCTCGGCCGCGCCCAGCTCCTCCCGGCGCGAGACGTAGACGGCCGGCGGGGCGTGCGGCTCCAGGTCGAGTAGCGGCGCGCACCAGCGGCGCACGGCCACCCCGAGCGGCGCGTCGAAGTGGGTGGTGCCGGGCGGCGCCGGGCTGCCGCCCTCGTTGATGAGCAGCTCGAACTCGGCTCTGCTCAGGTCGTCCCGCCGCACCCCGTGACAGTGGTGGTCGACGAGCGGGGCCAGCAGCGCGTCACGCACCGTGCCGGGCAGGTCTACGGGGAGCATGCGGAGACTCTAGGGGAGCCCCGCACGCTCCCGCGGCGGTTTTACCGTAGTTATCTGCGGGACAGACGCAGCACGTTCGCGATGACCTTCGCGCCCGCGCCGCCCTCCTGCGTGAGGATCGACTCGGGGTGGAACTGCACGGCGAAGCGCCGCCGCTCGACGTCCTCGATCGCCATGACGTTGCCGTCGGGAGTGAGCGCGGTCGCGGCGAAGCCGACGACGCCGGGCTGCTTGGCGTGCAGCGAGTGGTAGCGGGCCGCGGTGAACTCGTCGGGCAGCCCCTCCAGCAGCGCGCTGTCGGCGATCCGCGAGACCTGGCCGCGCTTGCCGTGCTCGGGGTAGCCGAGCAGCTCCAGCGTGCCCCCGGCCTGCTCGACCATGGCTTGCAGGCCCAGGCAGACGCCGAAGACCGGCAGGTCGCGGGCGTAGATCTGGTCGATCAGCGCCGACATGCCGAAGTCGGACGGCCAGCCGGGCCCCGGCGAGAGCACCACCAGGTCGGGCGCGATCTCGTCGATCATGTGGGCCGGGAAGCCGTGGCGCAGCGTCACCACGTCGGCCCCTTCCTGGCGGAAGTAGTCGGCCAGCGTGTTGACGAAGGAGTCCTCGTGGTCGACGAGCAGCACCTTCATGCCCTGGCCCGGCTGCGGCCTGGGCTCGGGGACCGGGACGGTGCCCGGCCGGTTCACCGCGGCCAGGGCGCCGAGCAGGGCGCTGGCCTTGAGCTCGGTCTCGCGCTCCTCCGCTTCGGGGTCGGAGTCGAACAGCAGCGTCGCCCCGGCCCTGACCGTCGCCACGCCGTTCTTGATCTGGGCGGTACGCAGGGTCAGGCCGGTGTTCATGGAGCCGTCGAAGCCGATGAAGCCGATGGCGCCGCCGTACCACCTGCGGGTCGTGGCCTCGTGGTCCTCGATGAACTGCATGGCCCATGTCTTGGGCGCGCCGGTGACCGTCACGGCCCACATGTGGGTGAGGAACGCGTCGAGCGCGTCGAACTCCGGCCGCAGCCGCCCCTCGATGTGGTCGACCGTGTGGATCAGGCGGGAGTAGAGCTCGATCTGGCGGCGCCCGATGACCTTGACCGTGCCGGGCACGCAGATGCGCGACTTGTCGTTGCGGTCGACGTCGGTGCACATGGTCAGCTCCGACTCCTCCTTGACGCTGGACAGGAGGGTGCGGATGGCCTCGGCGTCCTCGACCGGGTTGCTGCCGCGGGCGATGGTGCCGGAGATGGGGCAGGTCTCGACGCGGTCGCCGCTGACCCGGACGTACATCTCGGGCGAGGCGCCGACCAGGTGCTCGCCCTCGCCGAGGCTGATGATGAACTCGTACGGCGCCGGGTTGCTCTGCCGCAGGCCGCGGTAGAAGGCCGACGGGTCGGCGCAGACGGAGTGGAAGACCTGCCCGGGCACGACCTCGAACAGGTCGCCGCGCTTGAACCTCTCCTTCGCGGCCGCCACGACCTTGGCGTACGTGCCCCTCTCCGGGTTCTCGGGCAGCTCGCCGGGGGTGACGGGCTCGGCGGTGGCGCCGGTGCGCTCCAGGCCGCGGGTGGTGGCGCCGTCGACGGTGAACTCGTAGCGGAATTCGACGCTGGACTCGCGCTGCCGGTCGATCACGATGATGCGGTCGGGCAGGTGGAGGACGAGGTCTCGCTGGTCGTCGGGGCGGACGAGCTCCTGCCTGATGGGCTCGAACTGGAAGGCCAGGTCGTAGCCGAACGCGCCGTACAGGCCGAGGTGCGGGTCGTCACCCTTGAAGGCGGCGATGACCTCGCGGATCGCGGTGAACACCGTGGGCCGGCGGCTGCGCATCTCCTCCGGCAGCAGGTCCGCCGGATCATTACCGGGTTCGGGGACGTACACCTCGACGCGGTCCGGCGTCGGCTCGGCGACCGGCTTCCCGGCGGCCAGCAGGCAGGAGGCGACGGCGGGCAGCACGACCCTGCCGCGCTCGTTCAGCGCGGTCGCCGAGATGACGCGGCCCTTGGCGACCAGCTCCAGGCACGGGTCGACGTAGCCGAAGGCCCATCGGCTGTAACGGCCCGGGTAGTCCATGCCCGAGGAGAACGCGCCGCCGCGCCTGTGCCCGAGCGAGGTCACGATCTCTTCGAGTGCGGCCTCGTCCACCTCGCGCGCCTCGCGCTCGACACCGATGCCCCCGGCGGTGGTATATCCGCTCGTCTCCACTTCCTGCCCCTTTACCACGTCAAATGATCGAGCCCCGGGGGCGGACACGCGAAAGGCCGCCATCCGGGGCGGCCGTCCGTTGAGGAATGCGAAACACGCGCCGCCTAGGAGCGGCGCCACCACTGGAGCTGAGCGTGACTTCGCATGCGAACAGGTTAACCGGCGGACCATGATCGCGCAACGCCGACCCGCCCCCTGCCGGCGTACGGCGCGCCGACCCCCTCGCGCCCGGTGAGCGGCCGAGGGTGGGGTGGGTGCGCGAGTTTGAATACAGAGCTGTACTGTATTCATGGATTGAGAGGAGACCCACGATGTCCGAGACCGAGGCGATCACCCTCCCCACCCTGCGGCCGAACCCGTTCGACCCTCCCGACGGCCTCGCCGAGCTGCGCGCGACCGCCCCCATCACCCGCCTCGCCTACCCCGACGGCCACCTGGGCTGGCTGGTCACCAGCCACGCGCTCGTGCGCGAGGTGCTGGCCGACCGGCGCCTCAGCACCCGCACCGAGCTGCGGCACGTCCCCATCGAGAGCACCAGCACGGGCCGGCCGAGCCCGCCCGGGATGTTCATCGGGATGGACCCGCCCGATCACACCCGTTACCGCCAGTTGCTCACCGGCGAGTTCACGGTGCGCAGGATGCGCATGCTCACCGAGCGCATCGAGGAGGTAACCGAGCGACAGCTCGACCTCATGGAGCGGCAGGGCCCGCCGGCCGACCTAGTGGAGGCGTTCGCGGCGCCGGTGCCGGCGGTCGTGATCTGCGAGCTGCTCGGCGTGCCCGACGAGGAGCGGGCGGGCTTCATGGCCGAGGCCACCGAGCTGGTACGCCCGGACGCCCCGCAGGAGCGGAAGGTCTCCACGTTCCTGACGATGCAGGCGCGCATCCGCGACCTGGTCGTGGCCAAGCGGGCCGAGCCCACCGACGACATGCTCAGCGGCCTGACCAGGAGCGACCTCACCGACGAGGAGCTGGCCAACATCGGGTTCCTGCTCCTGGGCTCCGGCCTCGACACCACCGCCAACATGCTCGCCCTGGGCACGTTCGCGCTGCTGCGCCACCCCGGCCAGTTGGCCGTCCTGCGCGACGAGCCCGGCCGGGTGGACCAGATGGTGGAGGAGCTGCTGCGTTACCTCACGATCGTCCCCTTCCTCGTCCGTACGGCGCTGGAGGACGTCGAGCTGGGCGGCGAGCTGGTCAGGGCCGGTGAGACGGTCACCGTCTCGATGCCGTCCGCCAACCGCGACCCGGGCCGCTTCCCCGACCCGGACGTCCTCGACCTGCGCCGGGACACCGGCGGGCACGTGGGCTTCGGCCACGGCGTGCACCAGTGCCTGGGCCAGCAGCTGGCCAGGGTGGAGATGCGGGCCGGCTATCCGGCGCTGTTCAGGCGGTTCCCGTCGCTGCGGCTGGCGGTCGAGCCGGAGCAGGTGCCGCTCCGTACCGACATGCTCATCTACGGGGTCCACAGCCTCCCGGTGACCTGGGACGTCCGGGGATGAGCGGCGTCAAGGGCAGGGTCTGCCTCGTCACGGGCGCGTCGTCCGGCATCGGCCGCGCCACCGCGCTGGAGCTGCTGCGCGCCGGCCACACCGTGTACGGCCTGGCGCGCCGCGTGGAGCGGATGGACGCGCTCCGCGAGGCCGGCGGCCACGCGATCGGCGCGGACGTGACCAGCGACGCCGACCTGGAGCGGGCGGTGCGGACGGTCCTCGGCGAGCAGGGGCGCATCGACGTGCTGGTGAACAACGCGGGCACGTCCGTGTACGGCGCCACCGAGGAGGTGCCGATGGAGCGGGCGCGGCAGGTGTTCGAGGTCAACCTGTTCGGCCTGGCGCGGCTGACCCAGCTCGTCCTGCCGCACATGCGCGAGCGCCGCTCCGGCACGATCGTCAACATCTCCTCGATCGGCGGCGAGATCGCCCTGCCGCTGGGCGCCTGGTACCACGCCTCCAAGCACGCGCTGGAAGGGTATTCCGACTCGCTCCGGGAGGAGGTGGGGCGGTTCGGGGTGCGGGTCGTGGTGGTGCAGCCCGGGATCATCAAGACGGAGTTCGGCGACGACACGCCGCGCGAGCTGCGGGAGATCTCGGGGCACGGGGCATACGCGGACGACGCGGAGTGGATGGCGCGGCGGACCGAGGCGGGGTTCGGGCCGGGCAGCAAGGCGTCGGACCCGAGCGTGGTGGGCCGGGCCGTCGTGCGGATCGTGGCCGCGCGCGACCCGAAGCCCCGCTACGCCGTCGGTTACCTGGCCGGGCTGCTGCTGTGGGTCAATAGACTCCTGCCGGACCGCCTCTACGACAAGATGGTGACCCGCCGCGCATGATGACCACCGACGACCTCGGCACGACCGGCACGCGAGCCGCGCGACCGGCCGGACGGCCGCGCAACCAGGAGGCCGACACGGCCATCCTGGCGGCCGCGCTCGACCTGCTCATCGAGTACGGCGCCCAGCAGACCAGCATCGAGCAGGTCGCCAAGCGGGCCGGCGTGACGAGGGCGACGGTCTACCGCAGGTACACCGACAAGACGGCGCTGCTGGTGCGCACCCTGAAGTGGGCTTTGCACGACAATGACCCGGCGCTCACCGGCTGGCGCGACCTGGACCACATGTTCGAAGAATGGGCGCTGCATCTCGCCGATCCACGTAACCGGGTCCTGCTCCGGCGGGTCTTCGGCACGGTCGACGACTATCCCGAGCTGGTGCGGACGTACCGGGAGAGCAACGGCGGGCGGCGGGCGGCGGTGGTGCGCGAGGCGCTGACCGCGGCCCGCGAGCGCGGGGAGCTCCCGCCCGACCTCGACGTGGACGTGGTGCAGGAGCTGCTGACCAGCGCGGTGACGGGCCATCTGGTCGGCCGTCCCGACGACGAGGGCGCCGAGGAGATCAAGGCGTACTTCCTTACGATCATGCGGCAGGTCGGTTACCGGCGATATATCAGCTGACCAGATTACATTTCAGGCAGTCACGTTACATTTCGCGACACCTCTTGCTTTCCCGACACGATCTCTTCACGCTTCTCGACAGAAGCGTAAAGATCACCTCTTGTCTCGAGGGACTCGAAGGAGAGTCGCGTGCCCAACACCCCCCGCTGGCGGGCGGTCCTGGCCGGGATCGCCGTCATCGCAGGCTTATGCGTGCCGCAGGCCCCGGCGCTGGCCGCGCCGGAGCCCGCGAAGATCGACGCCGCCGTCCAGGCGCAGCTCGACAAGGACGACAAGGCCACCTTCTGGGTCCGGCTGAAAGGGGCGGCCGACCTGAGCGGCGCCCGCCGGGCCGTCGCCAAGGACACGAAGGCCGAGCTGGTCTTCGAGGCCAAGACCGAGCGGGCCGCCGCCTCCCAGGCGGGCCTGCGCAAGCTGCTCGACTCCCGCCGCACCGACTACACCCCGTACTGGATCGTCAACGCCGTACGGGTGACCGCCGACGCGAAGCTCGCGGGCGAGATCGCCAAGCTGGCCGAGGTCGAGAGCATCCAGCCGGTCCGCACCGTCAAGTTGCCGGACCCCACGCCGGGCAAGGCCGAGGCCAAGGTGAACGCCGTCGAGTGGAACATCGACCGCGTCAACGCCCCTCGTGTCTGGAGCGAGCTGGGCAACCGCGGCGAGGGCATCGTGATCGCCCACATCGACTCCGGCGCCCAGTTCGACCACCCCGAGCTGGTGCAGAGCTACCGGGGCAGGAACCAGGACGGCACGTTCACGCACGACTACAACTGGTTCGACCCGGCGCACGTCTGCCCGACCGCCGCGCCGTGCGACAACAACGGCCACGGCACGCACACCATGGGCACGATGGTCGGCGCGAACGGCATCGGCGTCGCGCCCGGCGCCAAGTGGATCGCCGCCAAGGGCTGCGAGGTCAACACCTGCACCGATGCCTCCCTGCTGGCGGCCGGGCAGTGGGTCCTGGCGCCGACCGACCTGAACGGCCAGAACCCGCGCCCCGACCTGGCCCCCGACATCGTCAACAACTCCTGGGGCGGCGACGGGTACGACCCCTGGTACAAGGAGACGGTCGAGGCGTGGGTCGCGGCCGGGATCTTCCCGGCGTTCGCCAACGGCAACGAGGGCCCCGCCTGCCGCACCAGCGGCTCACCCGGCCAGTACGTGGAGAGCTACAGCGCGGGCGGCTTCGACATCAACAACACGCTGTACAACCGCTCCAGCAAGGGCGAGGGCGAGAACGGCGAGATCAAGCCGAACATCGCGGCCCCGGCCGTCAACGTGCGCTCCTCGACCCCGGGCAACTCCTACGAAAGCTTCACCGGCACCTCGATGGCCTCGCCGCACGTGGCGGCCACGGTCGCGCTGATCTGGTCCGGCTCGCCCGGCCTGCAGGGCAAGGTGGCGGCCACCCGGCCGCTGCTCGACAGCACCGCCGTCGACGTCAGCGACACCAGCTGCGGCGGCACCGCGGCCGACAACAACGTCTGGGGCGAGGGCCGGCTCGACACGTACGCCGCCGTGCAGGCCGCGCCGCACGAGGACCTCGGCGACCTGCGCGGCACCGTCACCTCGGCCGGCTCGCCCGTGGCGGGCGCGACGATCACGCTCTCGGGGCCGCTGAGCCGTACGGTGACGACCGGCCAGGACGGCACGTACGCCGTGCCGCGCCTGCTGCCGGGCGACTACCAGGTCAGCGCGGAGAAGTTCGGCTACGAGAAGGCGGGCGCGACGGCCACGATCACGGCCGGGCAGGCCGCGACCGCGGACGTGTCCCTGACCAGGCTGCAGTCCGGCGTGGTGTCCGGCACGGTCAGCACCGCGGGCACGCCGGAGGCGGGCGCGACGGTGGAGGCCACCGGCACGCCGGTGAGCACCGTGACCGACGCCTCGGGCCGCTACAGCCTGACCCTGCCGCGGGGCGACTACGAGCTGCGGATCACGCCGGTGTCCCGCTGCTCCAGCGGCACGACGGCGTCCGTCTCGGTGGCCGGGGACGTGACCAAGGACATCGAGCTGCCGCTGCGCGGCGACAACTTCGGCTACACCTGCAAGAGCGGCGCCCAGGCGTACGTGGCGGGCACCGACAAGCTGGCGCTGAGCGGCGACGACGAGGCCGTGCAGGTGACGCTGCCGTTCCCGATCCCGTACTACGGCACGGGGTACGGCAAGGCGTGGATCGGCACGAACGGGTACGTCTCGTTCGCCACCGACCGGGTCACCACCGGCAGCAACGGCCGGCTGCCGACCACGACCACGCCCAACAACGCGGTCTACCCGTACTGGGACGACCTCATCATGGACGCCCAGGCCGGGGTCTACACCGGGGTGACGGGCACGGCGCCGCACCGGACGTTCGTCGTGGAGTGGCGCAACGCCGGCTTCTACAACGCCGCCGACCTGCGGGTGTCGTTCTCGGCGCTGCTGGGTGAGGACGGCTCGATCGCCTTCCGGTACAAGGACATCGACAGCGAGCGCGAGCAGGGCTCCAGCGCCACCATCGGCATCGAGAACGCGGGCGGCACCGACGCCATGCTCTACTCCTACGAGGAGCCGGTGGTGTCCACCGGGCAGGGCCTGACGTTCACGGCCAGCCGGCACGGCCTGGTCACCGGCGCGGTCACCGACGCCAACGACGGCAAGCCGCTGGCCGGGGCGACGGTGAAGGTGGGCGACGTGGCCACGTTCACGACCGCCGAGGACGGCTCGTTCTACGGGCAGGTGCTGGCCGGCGACTACGAGGTCGTGGTGTCCAAGGAGCACTACGGCACCTTCACCAAGGCCGTCACGGTCGCGCCCACCACGGTGACGCGGATCGACACGGCGCTGGTCACCGGCCAGGTGAGCGCGTCGGCGGGCGAGCTGACCGTGGTGATGCCGGCCGGGTCCACCCGCACCAGGACGCTGGAGCTGACGAACCTGGGCGCGCCGACGCCGTACACGGTGGCCTCGGAGCCGTGGTTCGCCACGACGCCGGCCTCGGGCGAGCTCGCCAAGGGGCAGAAGGTGACGCTGAAGGCCACGCTCTCCAGCGCGGGCGTCGCGCCCGGCACGGTCAAGACCGGCACGCTCCTCGTCCGGTCGGCCAGCGGCCGGCAGCCGACCATCGAGATCAAGGTGTCGGTCGTGGTGCCGAAGCTGCAGGTCGCCATCGACACGGGCGCCACGAAGAACGTGGTCGACGGCGCCGGTGACACTTGGACGCCGGACAAGAAGTACGCGGCGGGGAGCTACGGCTACGTGGCCACCTCGACCAGCACGTCGAGCACGTCCAGGACCATCGCGGGCACCGCCGACCAGGCGCTGTTCAGGACCGCGAGGGAGAAGATGCTGGAGTACCGCTTCGACAACGTGCCCGCCGGCACGTACACGGTCGAGCTGGACTTCGCCGATCTGAAGAGCACGCAGCCGGGCAAGCGGGTCTTCGACGTCCTCGTCGAGGGGCAGCTGGCGATCCCGGCGCTCGACCTGGCCCTGGAGGCGGGCACGTACACGGCGGTGAGCAGGCAGTACACGGTGAAGGTCACCGACGGCCAGCTCAACGTGCGCTTCGCCACCCGGCAGGGCGCCACGATCGTGAACGCCGTCCGCATCTCGGAGCGCCCCGACCGGGCGACCCCGTAGCGGCCCACGGGTGCCCCCGGGCTGTCACGGCCCGGGGGCATCTGTTACTGGTTAGTACATGAGACGCGTGCGGCTCCAGCGGGATCTTCCCGTTCCGATGCCCGACGGCGTGACACTCCTGGCCGACCATTACGCCCCGGCCGGCGGCGAGCGGGCACCCGTCATCCTGATGCGCTCCCCGTACGGCCGGCGCGGCCTGTTCGGCTGGTACTACGGCCGCGGCTTCGCGCGGCACGGCTTCCACGTCGTCATCCAGAGCTGCCGTGGCGGCTTCGGCTCCGGCGGGCTGCTCGATCCGCTCGGCGACGAGCACGACGACGGCCTGGCCACCATCGCCTGGCTGCGCAAGCAGGCCTGGTACGGCGGCTCGTTCGCGATGTTCGGCCCCTCCTACCTCGGCTACACGCAGTGGGCCGTCGCGCCCTACGCCGGGCCCGAGCTGAAGGCCATGGCCACGCAGATCACCGCCTCCCAGTTCAGGGACGCGGCGTACGTGGGCGGCGCGTTCGCGCTGGAGTCGACGCTGAGCTGGACCACGCTCACCGACGGCATGTCGCGCCGGTTCGGCGGCGCCGCCCTGCTGACCGCGCCCCGGCTGACCCGCAGGGCGGTCCTGTCCGGCCGCCCCGTGGCCGAGCTGGACCTGGCCTCGGCCGGGCGGCCGCTCCGGTTCTACCAGGACCTGCTCATGCACCACGCCCACCCGGACGTCCCCTACTGGGACAAACGTGACTTCTCACCGCGGGTGGGCGAGGTGGAGGCGGCCGTCACCATGCTGGGCGGCTGGTACGACGTCTTCCTGCCGTGGCAGCTCAAGGACTACACGGCGATGCGGGCCGCGGGGCGGCGGCCGTACCTGACGATCGGGCCCTGGTACCACATCGACACCCGGCACGGGCGGCCCGCCATGGCCGAGTCGCTGGCCTGGTTCCGCGCGCACCTGCTGGGCGACCGCTCCGGGCTGCGGCCCGACCCCGTGCGCCTGTACGTGACGGCGGCCGAGGAGTGGCGTGACCTCCCCGACTGGCCGCCGCCGGGGATGCGGGAGCAGCGCTGGCACCTGCAGCACGGCTTCGGGCTGGGGACGGACGGGCCCCTGGACGCCCCGCCCGACCGGTTCCGGTACAACCCCTCCCATCCGACGCCGGTGATCGGCGGGCCGGTCCTGCTCGGCGACTCCCGGCCGCGTGATCAGCGGCGCCTGGAACAGCGGCGCGACGTGCTGGTGTACAGTTCGGCGGCACTGGAGTCGGACGTGGAGATGATCGGGCCGGTGCGGGGCGAGCTGTTCGTGCGGTCGAGCACGCCGTACGTGGACGTGGTGGTGCGGGTGTGCGACGTGCACCCGGACGGGCGCTCGTTCAACGTGTGCGAGGGTGTGCGCCGCCTTTCGGCGTCGGACTCCCTCGACGGGGTACGGCGGGTCTCCGTGGACCTGTGGCCGATCGCGCACCGGTTCGGGCGCGACCACCGGATCAGGGTGCACGTGGCGGCCGGGGCGTACCCGACGATCGCCCGCAACCCCGGCAACGGCGACCCGCTCGGCGGGGGCGACGGCGCGATGGTGCCCGCCGACGTCGAGGTGTTCCACTCCCCCGACCGTCCCTCCGGCGTGGTGCTGCCGCTGTGCGCGCCTCGCGGTTGATGTCGCTGGTCCTGCTGCTGCAGGGCCGGGGCGGGATGACGGCGGCCGAGCTGGCCAAGGAGCTGGAGGTCTCCGAGCGGACCGTGCACCGGGACGTGCTCGCGCTGTCGGAGGCGGGCGTGCCCGTCTACGCCGACCGGGGACGGGGCGGCGGCTACCGGCTGCTGGACGGGTACCGGACGCGGCTGACAGGGCTGGACCGGGCCGAGGCGGAGGCGCTGTTCCTGTCGGGGGTGCCGGCGGCGCTGCGGGAGATGGGGCTGGAGGAGGTGGCGGCCACGGCCCGGCTGAAGGCCGCCGCCGCGCTCTCCCCCGCGTTGCGGGACGCGCCGGCCGTCGCGGCGCAGCGCTTCCACCTGGACGCGCCCGGCTGGTTCGTCGGCGACGACCCGCCGCCGGAGGCGCTCGCACCGCTGGCCAGGGCCGTGTGGAACGACCGCCGTGTCTCGGCCGTCTACAAGGGGAAGGTGCGCACGCTGGAGCCGTACGGGCTGGTGCTCAAGGCGGGTGCCTGGTACCTGGCCGCGCGGCTCGGGACCCGGTTCCTGATCTTCCGGGTGCACCGGTTCGGCGCGGTGTCCGTGCTCGCCGAGCCGTTCGACCGGGAGCCCTCCTTCGACCTGGCCGCCTTCTGGGCGGAGCAGTCGGCGGAGTTCAGCCGGTCGCTGCTGCGGGACGTGGTCACGCTGCGGCTCAGCGAGCACGGGGTGCGGATGCTGCGGCACATCGCCGACCCGGCCGCGCTCGACGACGCGCTCGCCTCGCTCCAGCCGGACGGGACGGTGCGGCTGGCGGTGGAGTCGGTGCCGGTGGCGTACTCGCAGGTGCTGCGGTTCGGGCCGGAGGCGGAGGTGCTGGACCCGCCCGAGCTGCGGGAACTGGTCGCCGACGCCGCCGCCCGCACGTCCGCCCTCTACCGGCCCTGACCGGCCTTCAGCGGTACTCGGCCGGGTCGGTGTCCTTGCCCGGCTCCCGCGCCTCCGTGATGAAGCTCCACACCCGCGGGCGGCTGCCGTCCACGTCCGTGAAGCCGTACGCGCCGGCCAGGTCCTCGCTGGAGACCGACCTGCCCGACCAGCGCTGCCGGTCGGGGTCGGTGGCGAGGGCGGCGACGCCTCTGCCGACGTACGCGGGGGTCTCGGAGACCATCCAGGTGACGTCCACCTTCGCCTCGCGCCAGTTGTCCTCGGTGACGCCGAAGTTGTCGAGCATCGCCTCCGAGCGCAGGAACCCCGGCGTCACGGCCACCGCGGTCCCCCCGTACGGGCGCAGCTCGCGCGACCAGGCGAAGGCCAGCCGGTTCACCGAGACCTTGGCCAGGTCGTAGTAGACGTTCTCGCGGTAGCGGGTCTCGTTGAAGGCCCAGGTGCCGTCGGTGACCTCGACGACCAGGCCGCCCTCGTTCCTGATCAGCAGCGGGAGCAGGTGGCGGCTGCTGATGATGTGCGTGTCGACCGCCAGCCTGAGCAGCCGGAAGCCCTTGTCCATGTCGTGCTTCCAGACCGGGGTGTCCCACGCCCAGAGGTGGTCGCTGCCCCACACGTCGTTCACCAGCACGTCGAGCCTGCCCTGCTCGCGCTCCACCCGCTCGGCCAGCGCCTCGACCTGGCCGGGGTCCAGGTGGTCGACCTGGACCGCGATGCCCGTCCCGCCGGCCGCGGTCACCAGCTCCGCCGTCTCCTCGATGGTCTCCGGCCGGTTCATCTCCGAACGCCGCTCCCGCGTGCTCCTGCCCGTGCAGTAGACCGTCGCGCCGGCCGCGCCCAGCGCCACCGCGATGCCCCGTCCCGTTCCGCGGGTCGCCCCCGCCACCAAAGCAATCATGTGGCCGATCGTTCCCCGAATACCCGACATCTCGTGTCATGTTTTTTCGTATAACCGTGTGATAAGTACGGAGTTACTATGAACAGCGAATTCGAGCTCCGCGGGGTCAACCATGTCGCGCTGGTCTGCTCGGACATGAAGCAGACCGTCGACTTCTACTCGGGCGTGCTGGGCATGCCGCTGATCAAGACGATCGAGCTGCCCATGGGCTGGGGCCAGCACTTCTTCTTCGACTGCGGGGGCGGGAACGCGCTGGCGTTCTTCTGGTTCCCGGACGCGCCGGAGGGCGTGCCGGGGGTGTCGGCGCCGAAGAACCTGCCGGATCGGGGGGAACTGCTGTCGGCGGTCGGGTCGATGAACCACATCGCCTTCGACGTGCCGCCGGAGCGGATCGAGGAGTACCGGGAACGGCTCGTGGCCAAGGGGGTGGACGTGGGGGTGCTGCTCAACCACGACGACAGCGAGTTCGGGGTGGCGCCGGAGATGCATGACGGGGTGTTCGTCAGGTCGATCTACTTCAAGGATCCCGATGGGGTGCTGGTGGAGTTCGCGGCCTGGACGCGCCGGGTGGGGCAGCCGGGGGACGTCCACCACGACCCCAAAACCGCCGCCGACCGCACCGTCTGACCCACGAACGCGGGCACCTCGCGCCCGTGGAGGGCTGGGCACCGACGACAGCGCCGGGCTCCACCGCACCCCGACCCGCCGACGCGGCGCTCCGAAGCACCGTCGCGAGTTACCGCCCCATCACGGCGCATCCCCGCGACGTGCCGACCTACGACGGTCCCAGGACGTCGCGCCACGCCCGCACGCCGCCCTGCAACGGCCCGTCCGGTCCCGTTATCCGGGGTCTCACCGGTGCGGTGGCTTGGTGGGGGTGCGGGACCGTTCGTCGCGGGGAAGGGACCATTCGGCGATCAGGGGGAGGCGTGCGGCGGGTGAGTGTTTATGGTTTCTGTGGCGACGCGTGTGGCCCCCTGTCAGGGACCAAAGATTTAGGCCAAACCGTAATATTGCCGACATTTGGATTAATACCGCCGTAAAGCTACTCTCCCTCCATTGACTACCCGTCAGGAACCGGTCACAGCCGGCTCCAGATCCACTCATCGGAGGGTTGATGACTACCGGGGAACCCGGGCAGCCACGCACCGACCGCAGCCCCTGGAACTGGCTGCTGATCCTGCCCATCGTGCTGCCGCTGCTGACGTTCCTGTTCAACGCCGACGAGCCCCGCCTGCTCGGCTTCCCGCTCTTCTACTGGCTCCAGCTGGCCTTCATCGTGGTCGGCGTCGTGTCCACGACCATCGTCTACAGGATGACCAAGTGAGCGCGCACACGACCGAACTGGTCGTCTTCGTGCTGCTGTTCCTCCTGGTCACCGTCATGGGGTTCGTGGCCGCGCGGTGGCGGCGGCCGAACGACCTGGCCAGCCTCAACGAGTGGGGGCTCGGCGGGCGCAGCTTCGGGTCCTGGATCACGTGGTTCCTGGTGGGCGGCGACCTCTACACCGCCTACACGTTCGTGGCGGTGCCGGCGCTGGTGTTCGGCTCCGGCGCGATCGGGTTCTACGCGCTGCCGTACACGGTCGTGGTGTACCCGCTGGTGTTCCTGGTGCTGGCGCGGATGTGGTCGGTGTCGCACGTGCACGGGTTCGTCACCCCTGCCGACTTCGTCCGGGCCCGCTTCGGGTCGCCGACGCTGGCGCTGGTGATCGCGATCACCGGGCTGGTGGCGACGATGCCGTACATCGCGCTCCAGCTCATCGGCATCGAGGCGGTGCTGAAGGCGATGGGCATCACCGGGCACCTGCCGATCGTCATCGCGTTCGCGATCCTGGCCGCGTACACCTACCAGTCGGGCCTGCGGGCGCCCGCGCTGATCGCGTTCGTGAAGGACGCGCTGATCTACATCGTGATCCTGGCGGCCGTCATCTACATCCCGGCCAAGCTGGGCGGCTGGGACTCGATCTTCGACGCGGCCAAGGCCAAGTTCGACGCCAGCCCGGCGCCGGGCGACGGCATCCTGCTGAACGCCAACAACCAGCTCCAGTACGTGACGCTGGCCTTCGGCTCGGCGCTGGCGCTGTTCCTCTACCCGCACAGCCTCACCGGCGTGCTGGCCTCGAAGAACCGCAACGTCATCAAGCGCAACATGTCGGCGCTGCCCGCCTACAGCTTCGTGCTCGGTCTGATCGCGCTGCTCGGCTTCATGGCCATCTCGGCCGGCATCAAGCCGGTGGTGAACGAGGCGGGCACGGCCGACACCAACACGATCGTGCCCCTGCTGTTCGACAAGATGTTCCCCGACTGGTTCACGGGCGTCGCGTACGCGGCCATCGGCATCGGCGCGCTCGTCCCGGCGGCGATCATGTCGATCGCGGCGGCGAACCTGTTCACCCGCAACATCTACCGCGAGTACTTCAACAAGAACGCCAGCGACGCCCAGGAGGCCAACGTCTCCAAGGTCGTGTCGCTGGTGGTCAAGGTGGGCGCGGTGCTGTGCATCCTGCTGCTCGACCCGCAGTTCTCGATCGACCTGCAGCTCATCGGCGGCGTGATCATCCTGCAGACGCTGCCGTCGGTGGCGCTGGGCCTGTACACGCGCTGGTTCCACAAGGGCGGCCTGATCGCCGGCTGGGCGGCCGGCCTGGCGACGGGCATGTGGATGCTGTACCTCACCCCGAACCCGGCCAAGCACCAGGAGCACTTCGGCGGCTCGGCGTTCGCGCTGTCGAACCTGGGCTTCGACACCAAGATGACGATCTACACCGGGTTCCTGGCGCTGGCCGTGAACCTGGTGGTGGCGGCGCTCGGCACGCTCCTGTTCCGGGCGACCAAGGTGGCGGACGGCGAGGACGCGACGGCCCGCGACGACTACTTCGCCGACGAGGGCGATCCGAAGGTCAAGGACCTGGACCTGACCGGTTCGCACTGATCCCCCGGGTGACGGCCCGTCCCGCTACGAGCGGGGCGGGCCGTCAGTCTTGCGGGTAGGCGGGGTTGGCGACCGCCAGCTTCGCCCGTACGGCCTGCTCCAGGGCGGTGACGAGCGCGTGGTCGTCCTCGATCCGGCCCTCGCGGATGGCGGCGGCCAGCTCGGCGTCGTCGGCCATGCCGAGCGCGGCCAGCCGCGCCGCGTGCTCGCGGGCCTGCTCCGGGCCGAGCGTGATCTCCCGTTCCACCATGCCGAGCACGTTGATCGCCACCCGCGCGTGGAAGCGCACCCGCCCGTCCACGGCCGGGAGCACGTCGCTCTGGAGGAAGTCGCGGACGGCGGCCACGAGCTGGGCCGCCGTGGGCACGTCGTGCGGAGCAGATGTCATCTGATTTCTCCTCAAGGCACTATTTATTCGCGTCCGATCGATGAACGGCTAGCCTGCGGCCATGCGCACAGAGTCTCCCACCGCCTCCCCTCTGGGACCGCCCCCGGCGCTCGGGCCCCGGCTCATCCGGGCCGAGCTGTTCGTCGTGTTCTCGGTCTCCCTCGGCGCCAGCGGCCTGCTGGCGCTGCTGCGGCTGATCGGCTCGCTCACGGCGCCCGAGCAGCTGAAGGGCCAGCAGGCCGTGCTGGTCCGGTCGATGGCGCCCGGGCGGCCGTGGCTGGACCTGGCGCTGCAGCTCGCCGACATCGCCGTCAGCGTGGCGCCGGTCGCGCTGGTGGCGTACCTGATGGTGCGCTCCGGGGAGTCGCTGCGCACGATCGGCGTGGACTTCCGGGAGAAGGGCCGCGACACGGTGCGCGGGGCGGTGCTGGCAGCCGCGATCGGCGGCACGGGGCTGGCGTTCTACCTCGTCGTGTGGGCCACGGGCGTGAACCTGACCGTCGTCGCCGGCCAGCTGCCCCAGGTGTGGTGGCAGGTCCCGGTGCTGCTGCTCGCGGCGGCGCAGAACGGGGTGCTGGAGGAGGTGCTCGTCGCCGGGTACCTGCTGCACCGGCTCGGGCAGGCCGGGTGGACGCCGTGGAAGGCCGTCGCGGTGTCGGCGCTGCTGCGGGGGTCGTACCACCTGTATCAGGGGTTCGGCGGGTTCGTCGGGAACGTCGTGATGGGTCTGGTGTTCGGGCGGCTCTACCAGCGCTGGGGGCGCGCGATGCCGCTGGTGGTGGCGCACACGCTGATCGACGCCGTCGCCTTCGTCGGGTACGCCTTCCTGCACGGCCGCGTGAGCTGGCTGCCCTGAAACCGTCCCGAAACCGTTGACCTGGCAACTGGTTTCGGGTGAGATCCGGAACATGAGCTTCGCCGTTCCCGACGGTGTCCGGCCGGTCCGCGACGCCGTCCACGCGTTCATGACCGAGCGGGTGGAGCCGGCCGAGCCGGTGCTGCACGCGGGCGGGCCCGAGGCCGCGGCGGCCCTGGACGAGCTGCGGGCCGAGGCCAGGAAGGAGGGCCTGTGGGCCCTCGGCCACCCGCGTGAGCTGGGCGGCGGCGGCCTGCCGTTCCTCGACTACGTCTACGTCAACGAGGTGCAGGGCCGCAGCGAGTACGGGCAGCTCGCGCTGGGCACGTTCACGCTGCAGGACTCGCTGATGCTGCACGAGCACGCCTCCCCCGAGCAGCGCGAGCGCTACCTCGAACCGCTGGTGCGGGGCGACATCTGGCCCAGCTTCGCCATGACCGAGCCGTCGATCTCCAGCAGCGACCCCACCCAGATCAGGACCGCCGCGGTGCTCGACGGGGACGAATGGGTGATCAACGGGCACAAGTGGTTCACGACCGGGGCCTCGCGGGCCGCGTACACGACCGTCATGTGCCGGACCGAGCAGGACGCGCCGCCCCACCTGGCCTTCTCCATGATCCTCGTGCCGACGGACACGCCCGGCTACCGCATCGTCCGCGAGACGCCCGTGCTGGGGCTCGACGGGGCGCACTGCGAGGTCCGGTACGAGGACGTCCGCGTCCCCGCCGCCAACCTGCTCGGCCCGCGCGGCCACGGGTTCGTCATCGCGCAGCAGCGGCTCGGCCCCGGCCGGATCTTCCACTGCATGCGCTGGCTCGGACAGGCGCAGCGGGCGTTCGACCTGATGTGCCGCAGGTTGCAGGAGCGGACCGCGTTCGGCGAGCCGCTGGCCGGGAAGCAGCTCATGCGCCAGCACGTGTTCGACTCCTACGCCGAGATCCAGGCCGCCCGGCTGCTCACCCTCCACGCCGCCGAAGCGGTGGACGCGGGCTCGCAGGCCCGGGTCGAGATCGGCGCGATCAAGGTGGTCGGGGCGCGCACGCTGCACAACGTGATCGACCGGGCCATCCAGGTGTACGGCGCCGCCGGGCTCACCCCCGACACGCCGCTGGATCGGATGTACCGGCACGCGCGGGCCGGGCGGATCTACGACGGGCCCGACGAGGTGCACATCGACGCGGTGGGACGGCGCATCCTGGGCGAGTACGCGGCGGGCGGCAACTGGGAGTTCGGCCTGCGATGACCCGGCTCCACGAGATCGTCGGCGAGGTGTTCGGGGCAGACGCGTCCGTGCCCTTCAGCGCCCGGCTGCCCGGCGGGGCGTCCCGGGAGACCTGGGCCCTCGACGTCGTCACGGGCTCCGAGCGGCACGAGCTGATCCTGCGGCTCGACTCCCCCGGGGCCGCGCTGGAGGCCGGCGCCCCGCTCGCGTCGGAGGCCACGCTCATGCGGGCCGCGTCCGGCGCCGGGGTGCCGGTGCCCGCGATCGTCGCCGCCGGGGAGTCGTACATCCTCATGACCCGCGTGGCCGGCGAGACCATCCCGCGCAGGATCCTGCGCGACGACGCCTACGCGGCGGCGCGGCCCCTGCTGGCCGGGCAGTGCGGGCGGGCCCTGGCCGCGATCCACCGCATGCCGCCCTCCTGCCTGGAGCAGGAGGCGCCGGAAGAGGGCGCGGAGGATCCGCTGCGGCGCTGGCGGGACGTGCTGGACCTGCTGGGCGAGCCGCACCCGGTGTTCGAGCTGGCGCTGCGCCGGCTGGCCGCCGGCCGCCCTGCCTTTACGCAGCGCACGGTCGTGCACGGCGACTTCCGCAACGGCAACCTCATCGTCGGTCCCGACGGCATCAGGGCGGTGCTCGACTGGGAGCTCGCCCACCTCGGCGACCCCCTCGAGGACCTCGGCTGGCTCTGCGTGAAGGCGTGGCGGTTCGGCTCGCCGCTGCCGGTGGGCGGCTTCGGCGCCTACGACGAGCTGGTCGACGCGTACGAGGCCGCCGGCGGGCACCCGGTGGACCGGGACGCGCTGCGCTGGTGGGAGACGTTCGGCGTGCTCAAGTGGGGGATCATCTGCGTCATGCAGACCATGCGGCACCTGCGCGGCGGCGCCCGGTCGGTGGAGCTGGCCGCGATCGGCCGGCGCGTGTGCGAGAACGAGTGGGACCTGCTGCGCATGCTCCGGGAAAAACCCGTTGCCCCGGCGTGACCCCGGCCCGCACGCTTGACCGGTGGCCATCCTGGAAGCGTCCCATCTGGTCAAGCGGTTCGGCGGGGTCACCGCCGTGCGCGACCTCAGCCTCACCGTGGGCGAGGGCGAGGTCGTCGGCCTGCTGGGCCCCAACGGCGCGGGCAAGTCGACCACCCTCCACATGCTGCTCGGCCTGATCACCCCCGACGCGGGCACGATCCGGCTGTTCGGCCTCGAGCTGGCCCGGCACCGCACCGAGACGCTCAGCCAGGTCAACTTCGCCGCCAGCTACGTGGACCTGCCCGGCGTGCTGCACGTGCACGAAGTGCTCGACGCGTTCGCCCGGCTCTACGCGCTGCGCCACCCGCGCCGCCGGGTGGAGGAGATGATCGAGCTGTTCGAGCTGGGCCCGCTGCGCAGGCGGAAGGTGATGGACCTGTCGTCGGGCCAGCGCACCCGCGTGCACCTCGCCAAGGCGCTGCTCAACGCGCCCAGGCTGCTGGTGCTCGACGAGCCCACGGCCAACCTCGACCCCGACGCCGGCGACCGAGTCCGCAGCCTGCTGTCCCGTCTGGCCAGGGAGGAGGGCAGCGCCATGCTGATCACCTCGCACAACATGCGCGAGGTCGAGCGCATGTGCGACCGGATCCACTTCATGTCGGACGGCGTCGTCGTGGCCGCCGGCAGCGCCAAGGAGCTGGCCGGCCACTACGGGGCCGAAGACCTGGAAGAGGTGTTCCTGAAGGTGGCACGCGGATGACCACGCCGATGACCACGGTGACTCTGCCCCCCTTGAGCCTGGCCGCCCGGCGCACGCGCGTCATGGGCGTGGTCCGGCGCGACTTCGCGGCGCTGCGGCGCAGCCCGGTCAGGATGTTCGAGATCCTGTTCTGGCCGACGATCGAGCTGGTGCTGTGGGGCTTCGTGACGCTGTTCCTGCAGGCGCAGCGGGTGCCGTTCGTGGTGGCGTTCCTGCTCGGGGCGGTGCTGCTCTGGCAGGTGCTGCAGAAGGCCAGCAACGAGATCTCGATCGCGTTCCTGGAGGACATCTGGTCGCGCAACCTGCTCAACGTGCAGGTCAGCCCGCTGTCGAGCGTCGAATACCTGGCGGGGCTCGTCCTGTTCTCGCTGGGCAAGGTGGCGTTCGCGGTCGCGGTGATGGCCGGGCTGGCCCTCGGCCTGTACGGGTTCGGGCTGTCGAGCATGGGTGTGGGGCTGGTGCCGTTCATGGGGATCCTGCTCGTCCTCGGCTGGTCGCTGGGCCTGGTCGGCATCGCGGCGGTGCTCCGCTTCGGCGAGAACGCGCAGGTGATCGCCTGGTCGCTGGTGTTCGTGGTGCAGCCGCTGGCCGGGATCTTCTACCCGATCTCGGTGCTGCCCGAGCCGCTGCGGACGATCTCGTGGCTGCTGCCGGCCTCGCACGTGTTCGAGGGCATGCGCACGGTCATGGGCGGCGGCGCGGTGCCGTGGGACCGGCTGGCCTGGGCGGGCGGGCTCAACGTGGTCTACCTGGCCGGCACGGTGGGGCTGTTCGCCTGGGCGCTCAGGTATGCCCGGCGGCATGGGAAGCTCTCCCGTTTCGGGGACTGACGGCGGCGGGCTGCCGGACGAGGGCCGCGGCGATCACGTCCACCAGGCCCTCGACCACCTGTACGCGGTCCACCTCGGGGTGCTCCAGCCACCAGTCGCCGGTCGTCTGCACCATGCCGACGAACGCGTGCCCCAGCACCTGCGCCCGCACCGGGTCGGGCACCGCGCGCTCGCCGGCCAGCAGGCCGCCGAGCTCCTCGCCCAGCCCACGCACGAGCGCGGTCATGTGGGAGCGGAACCGGGAGTCCTCGGCGCTGGCCCGGTGGAACAGGAACCGGTAGAGGTTGCGGTTGGCCGAGATCAGGTCGAGGTAGACGCCGATGGTCGCCCGCGCCCGGCCCCGCAGGTCGGCGCCAGGGGCGACGAGCTCGGGGCGCAACTGGGCGATGACCGTGCGCACGTGGCGGTCGGCCAGCGCCTGGTAGAGGCCGCTCTTGTCGCCGAAGTGGCGGTAGAGGATGGGCTTGGTGATGCCGGCCTCGGCGGCGATGGCCGCCATCGAGACCTCGGGGCCCTGGGTCAGGATGACCCGGTCGGCTGCGTCGAGCAGCGCTCTGCGCCGGTCGGGGTCCCGTCCACTCACCCGCCCAGGATAGGCCGCCCCGGAATCCGCCCCTCACCTGCCCAGGACGGACCGCAACCGGCCGGGCAGCAGCGCCGAGAGGACCAGGAGCGAGCCGATGATCGTGTAGAGGCCGGTCATCCCGGCCATCGTGCCGGGCGGCTCGGTCAGCTCGGCCCAGGGGACGCCGTCCGGCTGCGACCACGGCAGGCCGCCCTCCCTCGCCCAGGGCAGGCTGCCCGCCACGCCGAGCGCGGCGTTCAGGTCGAGGGCGAACACGGCCCCCGCCGCCGCCAGCGGGATGCCGCAGCCGAGGGCCGCCGCGGGCCAGGCGGTCAGGAGGGTGACGATGACGGCCACCGCGACCAGGTAGCCGAGCGCCGCGGGCGACGGCCCGAACGTGGCACTGCTCGTACGCAGGGCTCTGGCGGCCGCCTCGGTCAGGTAGTAGACGGGCACGAGGGCGGCCACGCCTGCGGCGGCTCCCACCAGATGTCGATTCTCACGGGTCACACCGCCTTCGTCCCCGCCTCGTACGCCGATTACGCACGTCAGACCGCTGTCCACTGGCAAGGCGGCCGCCTTTACGTCGTAGATCACACGTTCGCCTCGAAATCGCGAAATTACTGGAAAATACTGGGACTGTTGGTACGCTCGCGCCATGAGTGACCGGCTGGACGATCTCGAACGGCGGATCGACGAGCTCCGGGCGGGCGTGCGCAAGGCGATGCGGGTCAGGGACGGCGCCACGGCCCGCGCCCTGCGCGCCGAGCTGCGTACCGCGGAGCGCGAATGGGACGCCCTCGTGAGCGGCGAGCCGGCTCAGGCCAAGCCGGAGCCACCGCGCCTGGTGACCGTGCGCGAGCAGGTGAACCAGGGGCTGCGGCTGCTCGGCGCGGCCGCCCAGCCGCGGCTCGTCGTGGCCGTCAGCGACGTGTTCTTCGGCGGCACGATCCGCAGCGCCCAGCTCACCAGCCTGCGCAGGGACGAGGAGCGCTCGTTCCGGTCGTCGCCGCACGGGCGGCCGTACTACCTGTGCGCCGCGCTGACCGACCGCCTCTCCCCCGCCCGGGGGCTGCTCACGCTCAGCACCTGGCCGCTGGAGCGGCGGGTGGTCGGTCCGCTCAGCCCTCGCGTCGACTTCCTGACCTGCGCCATCGCGGTGGCCTCGCACGAATCGGCCGACGGGCGGGCCGACCGGTTACTCCTGCGGATGGCCAGGAACATCCCCGGCGCCACTGACGGCACGCTGGGCCCGTCCGACCCGGATCGGGTGATCGAGGCGGCCCGCGCCGAGCTGCGCGTGCACGGCGACCGCGACACGCGGGATCGCGCCGAGCTGGCAGAACGCGCCGCGGCGCAGCTCGGTGACGCCGCCCGCCTGTTCGGCGCCGCTACGCTGAGCACGATCAAGAAGGAGAACGCGAAGTGAGCGGCTTGAAGCGCGAGGGCGAACACATCCAGCGGCTTGACGCGTTGCGCGGCACGACGCCGCCCCGCCCGCACGACGCCCGCGCCATCGCGGCCCTGGCCGCCAACCCCGGCTGCACCCGCCGGGCTCTGCTCGACGGCGCCGGCATCGACAAGGACGCCGCCGCCCGCCACCTCGGCTTCCCGGCGCCGTTCGGCCAGTCGCCGTTCGCGATCACGCGCGGCAACATGTTCGAGGCGCTGGTCAAGGCCGACGGGTGCGCGGAGCTGCTGCGGATGCTGCGCGAGCTGCTGCGCCTGCCGGTCGCCGAGGTCGCCTACCACGACGTCGAGAACGTCGGCGCCCACCTGCGCCACGCCCACACCCGCGCGCTGATCGACCGCGCGGCCCGCGACGGACAGGACGCGGGCACGCTGTACGACCACCCGCTGCTCACCCTGGAGATCGCCGGCCACACCGCCTACCTGGAGCCCGACGTGGTGGCATTCCAGCTCGGCGGCCGGTTCCACATCGTGGAGATCAAGTCGTTCGCGGTGATCGACGGGCAGGCCGACCCGGCGGCGGTGGCCGCGGCCGCGCGGCAGGCGGCGGTGTACGTGCTGGCGCTGCGCACGCTCCTGGAGGAGCTGGGCCACGACCCGGCCAAGGTCTCGCACGACGTGGTCCTGGTCTGCCCCGAGAACTTCGCCAACCGGCCCGTCGCGACCCTCGTCGACGTGCGCAAGCAGATGGCCGTGCTGCGCCGCCAGCTCACCCGGATGACCACGCTCGACCGGCTGCTCAAAGGGCTGCCCGACGACCTCACGTTCGACCTGCGGCCCGGCGAGGACGGGCGGCCCACCCGGCCCGTCGCCGAGCTGGGCGACGCGCTGCGCAGGGCGACCGCCCGCTACGCGCCCGACTGCATGTCCGCGTGCGACCTGTGCTTCTTCTGCCGCGACGAGGCCCGCCAGGAGGGCGCCTCCGACCTGCTCGGCCGGCAGGTGCGCGACGAGCTGGGCGGGGTGGCCTCGGTGGCGGAGGCGCTCGGGCTGGCCGACGGCGCCCACGACCCCGCCGAGGGCCAGGAGGAGATCGCCCGGCTGCTCCGCAACGCCGAACGCCTGCGCAGGGAGTGCCTCACGTGAGCATGCTGACCTCGCTCGCGCGGCTGCGGGCCCTGGAGGAGGGCATCGCGCAGCCCGTCGCGACCGTCAGGCACTGCCATCTGTCGGAGCGGCCGATGGTGTTCATCCCGCTCAAGCTCTCGGGCGAGGCCGCCGCGCCGCTGGCCGCCATGCTCGGCACCGACCGGGAACGGCCGCGCCTGCTCGTGGTGACCCAGCCGCGCAACCGCGACCTGCGCTTCGCCTGGGCCGCCGAGCTGGCCGGGGTGCTGCTGCCGTACGTCGAGGGCTTCATGGCCGACACCGAGACGGTGGAGCGCAAGAACGCCGACCCCTACGAGCGCGTGCTGGACGCGCCGCAGCTCATCGTGCCCAACCAGACCGGGGTGGCCTTCACCAGGCTGCTCGGCCGCTCCACGCGCTTCCGCCGGGCCGACGGGCCCTATCCGGTGCCCGAGGCGGTGCCGCTGCTGGGGCGGTGGCTGACGTACTTCGCGGAACGGGCCGCGTACCCGGGCTCGTCGATGATGCTGGCCGCGACCGAGGAGCTGGGCCGGCACTGGGCGAGCGGGCAGAGCTCGCTGGAGGACGCCAACCTGGCCGCGCTGCTGGCCTGGATCACCAGGGGGCCGGACGACGAGGCCGAGGACCCGCTGATCTGGCCGCCCGCCGGGCCCGCGACCGATCCGGGGTTCGACGCGGAGGTGCTGTCGCCCGCGATGGACAGCGAGTCGCCCGAGCGCATCACCGAGGCGCTGCGCACCCAGCTCGAGCCCACGTGGCGGCTCATGTGGCAGGCCGTCGAGCTGCTGGCCGGGCTGGAGGAGGGTTCGAGCGCCGCGCAGCGGTGGGAGCAGGACCGCGGCTCGTTCAGCGGCATGGCGGTGCACATCGCCGAGGGGGCGCCGCCGCAGGCCAGGCGCGACGGGGCGGTGGCCGCCGCGGCCAAGCTGGCCCGCATGGAGCGGGCCCAGGCCGCGTACGACGTGCAGCGCGCCTACGACGACCCCCTGGTCATGGCCGAGTACCGGCTGACCGGGGAGGCGTTCGCGGGCGAGGTGATCGAGACCGTCCCCGACAACACCGAGGGCGAGGGCCGCTCCCGCAAGCTCCGCCCGCTGGTGGTGATCAAGACCGACGACCCGGTACGCCTGGCGCCCGGCACCTCGCTGGGCACCCCGCAGCGCCGCGGTCAGGGCGCCGAGCTCGTGGAGGCCGGCCAGGGCCTGGTCACCCTGAAGATCACCAAGGGCATGGGCCGGGGCAAGACGGCCGCGCCGGGAGCGGTGCCCGAGGTCGGCGAGCGGGTCTGCTACACCTCGCTGACCGACGACTTCCAGGGCTCCCCCCACCTGCCCGACTCCGAGGCCACGCCGTGGACGCACGGCGGGCCGCCGCAGGAGTACGTGCCCGACGACGAGGACGCCCAGGAGGAGTGGTCGTGACCGACAGCCCGGAGCAGGTCATCAGGAACGTCCTCGCCGACCTGCCCCGGCACCGCGGCGTCGTGGTCGACTCGCCGCCCGGCGCGGGCAAGTCCACGCTGGTGGTGCGGGCGGCGGCGCACATCGCGGCGACCGGCGAGCCCCTGATGATCGTCGCCCAGACGAACGAGCAGGTCGACGACCTGGTGACCCGCATCTCCGAGAAGCACCCCCACCTGACCGTGGGACGGCTGTCGGCCGGTGGCTACGTGCCGCCGCTGCGGCTGCTGGAGCTGGCCGGCGTCCGGGTCGGCACCCGGATCCAGGATCTCGGCGACCCGGACATCGTCATCGCGACCGCCGACAAGTGGGCCTGGATCGGCGGCCGGGTGTGGCCGTGGGCGATCGTGGACGAGGCGTACCAGATGCGCTCGGACAAGCTGCTGCGGATCGCGGGGCTGTTCGAGCGGGCGCTGTTCGTGGGCGATCCGGGGCAGCTCGACCCGTTCTCGATCGTGGACGGGGACCGGTGGTCGGGGTTGTCGTGGGATCCGCTGCAGAGCGCGGTGTCGGTGCTGCTGCGCCACAATCCGGACATTCCGGTGCACCGGTTGCCGGTGTCGTGGCGCCTGCCGGCCTCGGCCGCGCCGGTGGTGTCGCAGGCGTTCTACCCGTTCACCGGGTTCCGGTCGGGGACGTCGCACGGCGATCGGCGGCTGGAGCTGGTGACCGGCGGCATGGGGACCGTGCACGACCGGGCGCTGGAGGAGGCCGCCCGGTCGGGGTGGGCGCTGCTGGAGCTGCCCAACCGGCACACCGTGCGTACCGACGGGGAGGCCGTGCAGGCGGTGGCCCTGCTGGCCGAGCGCCTGCTGCAGCGCGGCGCCGTGGCCTCCTCCGAGCAGGGCGAGCGGCCGGTGACGGCGGACCGCATCGCGGTCGGGGCCGCCCACCGCGACCAGGTGGCCGCCATCCGGGCCGCCGGGGTGCCGCCGGAGATCACCGTGGACACCGCGAACCGCCTGCAGGGGCGCGAGTACGACGTGACCGTCGTCCTGCACCCGCTGTCCGGCCGCCGCGACGCCACGGCCTTCCACCTGGAGTCCGGGCGGCTGTGCGTGCTGGCGTCGCGGCACCGGCACGCCTGCGTCGTGGTGGCCCGGGCGGGCATCGCCGAGCTCCTGGACGCCCACCCGTCGGCGGAGCCGGTGCAGCTGGGGGTGCCGGTCAAGTTCCCCGACGGCTGGGAGGCCAACCAGTCGATCCTCGACCACCTGTCCCACCACCGCGTCTGACGCCGGGCCCGGCCGCCCGTCAGACGCGGTGCTGCCAGACGTCGATGACCAGGACGGGGCGCATGCCCGCCGACTCGTAGAGCCCGAGCGCCGGGGTGGTGTTGTTGGAGTCGACGTGCAGGATCGTGCCCTTGCGGCCGCGCGCCGCGTCGGCGGCGAAGGCGTGGCGGAGCAGGAAGCGCCCCAGGCCCCGGCCGCGGAACTCCGGGACGACCGCGAGCGTGGCCACGTAGCCGCAGCCCTCGTCCGGGACGAACTGGTTGTTGGCGATCAGCACCCCGGCGGGGCGGCCGTCGAGGCGGGCCAGGGTGAGCTGGGCCCAGTCCGTCGTCGACTGCGCCTGCCGGCGCGAATACCACACGTCGTAGTCGACCGGCACGAACCCGAAGTGCTCGGCGAAGCCCTCCTGGTGCACCCGGTGCGCCGCGCGCCGCGCGTCGTCGCTCTCCCCCGTGTGCAGGGTCAGGCCGGCGGGCGGGGCGGGCTGCGCCACGGGCCCCCCGTGGTCGATGCGCATGCGGTGGAAGCTGGTGCCGGGCGAAAAGCCGCGTGCCTCGACCGTGGCCCGCTTGGCGGTGTCGGCGCGGTAGACGCCGATGTGCAGGGTGACGCCGTCGTGGCCGGCCTCGGCGGCCAGCTCGCCGGCCCGGCCGATCACCAGGGGCCAGAGCCGGTCGTCCAGGCCCGCCCGCCCCAGATCAGGGCCGGGCCGTACGATCACCTCGACGTCCACCGTGTCGCTGTCGCCGACGCGGCACGCCCAGGCCCACCCGTCGAGCCGGCCGTCGCCGTCGCGGGCGAGCCAGCCGTCCCTGTCACGGTCGAAGCCGGGCTCGGCCAGCTCGTCGGCGACGTCGTCGAGCGTCATGTCGGGAGAGCCGATCACCGCGGTGTCGTAGGCCGCGATCAGCTCATGGATGGCCGCGGCGTCTTCCACGCGCGGGCGGCCGAGGGTGTGGTGCATAGCGGGGATTGTCCACAAAACACCGGCCGCGCGCCTCCCATTTTCCACCGGCTTTGACCGGGAGGCGCGCTCGGCCGGGTGCTCAGCCCGCCGCGGGGCTGACGGCCTGCTCGTCCTTGGCGGGCACCGGGGCGCCGCCGCGCAGCGGGATCTCCTTGACGAACGCGGCCAGCACGGGCACGACGACCGCGAACAGGATGGCCCACCAGAAGACGCCGGAGATGGAGGTCGCCAGCGACTCCAGCAGCCCGGTGCGCATCTGCGCGGGCATCTGGGCGACCGCGCCGGGGTCCATCCTGCCGCCGCTCTTGGCCACCCGCTCGGCCGCCTGCGCGCCGAAGCGGGAGGTCAGCTCCGACAGGAAGTGGTTGTTGAAGATCGCCCCGAACAGCGAGACGCCGAACGAGCCCCCGATCGACCTGAAGAACGTGGTGGCGCTGCTGGAGACGCCCAGGTCCTTCTGCTCGACGCTGTTCTGCGCGATGAGCATCGTGGTCTGCATGAGGAAGCCCATGCCGAGGCCGAGCACGGCGATGTAGACGCCGGTGACCCAGGAGGCCGTGTGGACGTCCATCGTGGACAGCAGCCACATGCCCACGGCCATGCCGATCCCGCCGAGCACCGGGTAGATCTTGTACTTGCCCGTGACGGTGATCGCCTTGCCCACGAACAGCGACACGACCATCGCGGCGCCCATCATCGGCAGCATCAGCAGGCCGGAGTTGGTGGCCGTGGAGCCCTGCACCATCTGCTGGAACAGCGGCAGGAAGTTGATCGCGCCGAACATGGCGAAGCCCAGCAGGAAGCCGATGATCGAGATCAGCGTGAAGTTGCGGTTGGCGAAGAGCTGCAGCGGCATGATCGGCTCCTCGACCTTCCGCTCGACCGCGACGAACAGCGCCAGCGTGACCACGGCGATCGCGACGAGAGAGAGGATCTGCCAGGAGCCCCAGGCGTACTCGTTGCCGCCCCAGGTCGTGATGAGCACCAGGGCGGTGATGCCGACGGACAGCAGGCCCGCGCCCGCCCAGTCGATGCGCACCTTGTTGCGCAGCTTCGGCAGGTGCAGCTGCGTCACGATCATGGCCAGCGCGATCGCGCCGATCGGCAGGTTGACGTAGAAGGCCCAGCGCCAGTCGATGTTGTCGGTGATGAAGCCGCCGACCAGCGGGCCCGCGATCATCGCCAGCGACATGACGCCGGCCATGATGCCCTGGTACTCGCCGCGCTCGCGGGGCGGCACCAGGTCGCCGATGATCGCCATGACGTTCACGATCAGGCCCCCCGCGCCGAGCCCCTGGATCGCGCGGAACGCGATCAGCTCGGCCATGCCACCCTCCGGCCCGCCGAGCAGCGACGAGCCCGCCATACCGCAGAGCGCGGAGCCGACCATGAAGATGACGATCGAGATGATGAAGATGGTCTTGCGACCGTACAGGTCGCCGATCTTGCCCCAGATCGGCGTCGACACGGTCGTGCCCAGCACGTACGCCGTGACGACCCACGACAGATGCGTCAGACCGCCGAGCTCCCCGACGATGCGCGGCATGGCCGTGCCCACGATCATGTTGTCGAGCATCGCCAGGACCATGGCTAACATCAGTCCAGGCAGAACGACCATGACCTCACGGCGTCGTCCGACTGCCTCCGCCACCAGACACCCCCCATTTGCATTTTGGATCTTGCTTACTTGCCGCCCGGCAAGCATAGAATAAGGTAGATACTTACTTGCCGGCCGTCAAGTCGAAAAGGTGTGAAGTGCGGGAAGACACTCGGACCCGGATTCAGGAGATCGCGCTCCGGCTGTTCACCGAGCAGGGATACGAGGCGACGTCACTGCGGGAGATCGCCGAGGAGCTCGGAGTGACGAAGGCCGCCCTGTACTACCACTTCAAGACGAAGGACGACATCGTCACGAGCCTGGTCGGCAACCGGCTGGTCGAGCTCGAGGAGCTCCTCGCCTGGGCCCGGAGCCGGCCGAAGACGCCGGAGACGCGGCGCGAGCTGGTCGAGCGCTACGCCGCGGGGATCAGGCGGACCCAGCACATCGGGGTGGCCAGGTTCCTGGAGCGCAACCAGACCGCCCTGCGTGACCATCCGACGCTCACCAAGACCCGCGAGCTGATGATGGAGCTCGTGGCCGAGCTGAACGAGCCCGGCGCCACGCCCGTCGAGCGCGTCAGCCGGGCGACGGCGCTGTTCGCGATACACGCGGGGAAATGGATGATCGAGGAGGGCCGGCTGTCCGAGGACGAGGTCGACAAGGCCTCCCTGGAGGTCGCCATGCGCCTGCTGGAGCCATAGCTTCCGGACTCCGGACCTCTGACGGGACGATTGACGCACCGTAACGGGGGAAGGGGACTGAGCACGCATCCGGACGGAAGGAGGAGGCCCCGAATGGAGGCCACGATAGCGCTCCGACTGCCCAGGGATGCGGCGAGCGTCCCCCTGATAAGGAAGATGCTGGACGGCACGCTGCGTTCCCTCGGCGTCGATCCGCAGATCCGTGACGACATCGAACTCATGCTCACCGAGGCGTGTTCCAACGTGATCAGGCACGCGGAGCCAAGCGACGACTACACGGTCAGCGCGTCCGTGCTCGATGACCGGTGCGTCATCAAGGTCATCGACAACGGAGAGGGCTTCGACCCGAACAAGATCATCAACCCCGAGCCGGGCTCCGAGCACGGGCGCGGACTGCTGATCATGCGCGCGCTCGCCGACGACATCCGGTTCGTCAACAGGCACGAGCACGGCGCGGTGGTCTGCCTGGAGAAGCGGCTGCGGTATGCGCCAGGGGCGGCCGGGCTCCACCTCATGGCCCTGTGAGCCGGCCCGCCCCATCCTTCAGAGGCGCGTGTGCCGATCCACCGGCCGATGCCCGCGGATCCGCGGACCGCGCGGGTGCCCGTGTCCCCCGGAGCGGGCGGCGCCGAGCAGGAAGCGGCGGCGCGTCCCTGACGTGCTCCCGCTCAGCTCCGCCCGCAATCGGGCGGGAACGGCGTCGCCGCTGCGTTTGAGCGTCAGCCTCGGCCCGCGCCGGGCCAGCCTGGCCAGCCGCCGCCACAGGCCGCGCCAGTCGGTCGCCATCGAGCCGGCCAGGCACCCGAGGACGACCAGCGCGACCACCGAGATGGCCAGCACGGCAAGGACGATGAGCAGGAGCACGACGGCGAGGGAGCCGATCGTGCCGAGCACCTCCATCATTCGGCGGAGAATGCCCCGCACCCAGCGCTTTATGCCAAATTTTCGGGATAGATCGTCCTTACTCCAGCGCGCTATCGCTGCGCAGGTCGAACCGCCCCGGCAGGATGTCGAGCCGGCGCAGTATCACGCCCTCGCGCAACGCCCACGGGCACACCTCCAGCCGGTCCACCTCGAACAGGTCCATGGCCGCGTCGGCGACCAGCGCCCCGGCCGCGAGCTGCGCCGCCCGCCCCTCGGACACGCCGGGCAGCTGCGCCCGCTCGGCGCCGCCCATGGTGGTCAGCTTGACCGCCCAGTCGGCCATGGCCTGCCTGGACAGCGGGCGGGAGACGTACGGGCCGTCGCTGGAGGGCGCCGCGCCGGCGATCCTGGCGAGCTGCTTGAACGTCTTGGACGTGGCCACCGCGCGGTCGGCCTCGCCGTTCCTGACGACGTCGCCGACCGTGCGGGCGATCTCGGTCCGTACGTGCTTGCGCAGCTTGCGCACCTCCTCGGCGGACGGCGGGTCGGCGGTGAACCAGTCACGCGTCAGCCGCCCGGCGCCCAGCGGCAGCGAGACGGCCACGTCGGGCTCCTCGTCCACACCGGAGGCGATCTCCAGCGAGCCACCGCCTATGTCGAAGACCAGCAACCGCCCCGACGACCACCCGTACCACCGCCGCACCGCCAGGAACGTCAGCCTGGCCTCGTCACGCCCGGACAGCACCTCGATGTGCACGCCGCTGCGCTCCTCGACCTGTGCCAGGACCTCCACGCCGTTGGCCGCCTCGCGCACGGCCGAGGTGGCGAAGGCCAGCAGGTCCTCCACCCCCTTGTCCTCCGCCAGGTGCACGGCCTCCTCGACGAAGGCGCCGAGCCGCTCGACGCCCTCGTCAACGAGCCGGTTGTCCTCGCCCAGATATTCCGTGAGTCGGAGCCCCTCCTTGTGGGAGTAGGCGGGCATGGGCCGGGCGCCCCTGTGGGCGTCGACGACCAGTAAATGGACAGTGTTCGAGCCGATGTCCAGCACGCCGAGTCGCATGGGAAAACGCTACCGTTATGCGGCTTTTACAGCGAAGTTGAGTCGGAAGTGGTTGAGCATGGCCGGCAGCGCCCCCTCCAAGCGTACGGACGGTCTGACTGAGCGCTCGCGCAGGACGGCGTCCAGGAGGGCCGCGGCGGTGAACAGCACGAGGTCCTCCCCCGCGCAGCTCGCGAACCCGGCGCTGAACGGCACGCCCGCCCACTCGCCACCGCCGTCGTGCCACAGTTCGGGGCGGTAGGAGTCGCCGGGCTCGGCCCTGTTCACGTACGGGCTGTAGATCGCCGCGGTGGTGCCCTCGGGGACGTCCCATTCGGTCGGGCCGACGGCCTCGCGCACGATGGTGACCGTGATGGGCCAGAGCCGCACGGACTCCAGCACGGTGGCCCTCAGGTCGGCGGGCCCCTGATGGGCGGGCTCCTGGTGAGCGGCCAGCGCGAGCGCCCGGTAGGCCGCGGCGGCGGCCCCGTCGAAGGCGAACAGCCAGTGCGGCACCTGCCCATCGGGGTGCACGTCGGCCGCGGCGTGCGCACGGGCCAGCTCGGCCGCCAGGCTGCCCGGCTCGGCCCGGGCCAGGTGCCCGGCCAGCCGGCGCCGGAAGGCGTTGAACACGTCGGTGCGGAGCCCGCGCAGATCCGACCAGTTGGCGTCGGCGCGCAGCCGGTCGAGCTGCCGGGTGAGGATCACGTCGTCCCGCGCCCCGTCGCCGAGCACGATGCGCCGCACGATCCGCCAGTGCGTGGCGTGGAAGCGCGGCCAGGTCAGCAGCCCGTGGCGGGGCAGCGTGGCGACCTCCTCCTCGACGACCCGGGCGAAGGGGGCGAAACCGGAGCAGAGCACCTGGTCGTTCAGGGCGCGCCGGCGCTCGCGCAGGCCGGGGTCGCGGGTGATCAGCAGGCCGTCGGGCTGGAAGTGGCCGAGCGCGCCGCGTTTCGCCCTGGTCGCCGGGGTGAAGTCCCGGTCGTCGAGCACCGCGCGCACGTCGCGCGCGGCCAGCGGCAGCATCACCCAGCCGCGTCCGGGCACCCGTACGAGCAGCGGGCCCTCGCCGTGCTCGGCGCGCAGCCGGGCGAGCAGCCGGATCGCCCGGCCGTCGGCGTCGGCGAGCTCCGCCAGCCGCACCGCGTACGGGCGGCGCGCGACGGGGCCCTGCGCGATCGACGGCAGCGCCACCGCGGCGGCCAGGGCCAGGGTCTCTTCGGCCGTGACCCGGGGCAGCCGTGTGATCGTGGACATGTTCCAGGGACTACCCTTCCTTGGTGTCGTGGACACGTTTGGGGGGCTTTTGAGCACTTGCTGTGGGCCGAGCAGAGACGGCGCCGCCGCGCAACCGTACGCGGGGCCCTACGCGCAGCCGGTGATCGCCGTGCGGCGAGAGGCACCGCGCGGGATGGTCCGCGTGCCCGGCGGGACGTTCCTCATGGGCGGCGACGACCCCGACGGGCGGCCCGAGGACGGCGAGGGGCCGGTGCGCGAGGTGCGGCTGGATCCGTTCATGATCGATCCGACGTGCGTGACCAACGCGCAGTTCGCCACGTTCGTGAAGGAGACCGGCTACGTCACGGAGGCCGAGCGGATCGGCTGGTCGTTCGTGTTCACCCAGTTCGCCACGGGCGGGGTGATGGACGCCAGTGTGCCCGGCGCGCCCTGGTGGGCGGGCGTCGAGGGCGCCTCGTGGCGCTCGCCGGAGGGCCCGGGGTCGTCGGCCGGCGACCGGCAGAACCACCCCGTCGTGCACGTGTCCTGGAACGACGCGACCGCGTACGCCACGTGGGCGGGCAAGCGGCTGCCCACGGAGGCGGAGTGGGAGATGGCCGCCCGCGGCGGCCTGGAGCGCAAGCGCTACCCGTGGGGCGACGAGCTGACGCCCAAGGGGCGGCAGCGGTGCAACATCTGGCAGGGCCGCTTCCCGGTGGCGCCGAGCAAGGGGACGGTGCCGGTCAAGTCGTTCCAGCCCAACGGGTACGGCCTCTACAACGTCTCCGGCAACGTCTGGGAGTGGACGGCCGACTGGTGGGGCACGGCCTGGGAGGCGTTCGCCGACAACCCGGCCGGTCCCGCGCAGGGCGCGACGAAGGTGATCCGCGGCGGCTCGTACATGTGCCACGACTCCTACTGCAACCGCTACCGCGTGGCCGCCCGCACCTCCAACACGCCTGACTCCTCCACCGGGCACACGGGTTTCCGCTGTGCGGCCCTAGTCTGATCGCATGTCACGAACCCTGCGACTGTTGATCACCGGCGGCGGCACCGGTGGTCACACCTATCCGGCTCTGACCACCCTGTCGGCCGTCCAGCGGCGTCAGGTGCCCCACGACGTGCTCTGGGTGGGCACTGCCAACGGCCTGGAGGCGCGGATCACGTCCGAGCACGGCATCCCGTTCAAGGCGATCACCACGGGCAAGCTGCGCCGCCGTCCGAACCTCAAGGAGCTGGGCACCAACATCGCCGACGTCTTCCGCATCCCGATCGGGGTGCTGCAGGCGGTGGGGCACGCGGCCCGCTACCTGCCGGACGTGGTGTTGTCGACCGGGGGCTACGTGGCGGTGCCCATCGGGGTCGCGGCCAAGCTGATCCGCCGGCCGCTGGTGATGCACGAGCAGACGACCGTCGTGGGGCTGGCCAACCGCATCCTGGCCAGACTGGCGACCAGGATCGCGCTGTCGCACGAGTCGTCGCTGGACTATTTGCCCGCCTCCGCCCGCTCGAGGGCCGTGGTGACCGGAAACCCGATCAGGCCCGAGCTGCTGCAGGGCAACCGGGCGGCGGCGTACGACCTGTTCGGGCTGACGTTCGAGGTGCCGCTGATCTACGTGACGGGCGGCGCGCAGGGCAGCAAGCAGGTCAACACCCTGATCGCGGAGATCCTGCCGCGGCTGCTGCCGCACGCGCAGGTCGTGCACCAGTGCGGGCCGGCGTGGATCGACCAGATGCGGGCCGTGGCGCTGCCCGTGGACCTGGCGGATCGCTACCATCCGGTGCCGTACGTGGGCGGGGAGCTGGCCGACCTGTTCGCCGCCGCCGACGTGGTGATCTCCCGCAGCGGGGCGGGGACGGTGTCGGAGCTGACCGCCATCGGCAAGCCCTCCGTGCTGGTGCCCCTGATCCCCACCGGGGGTGACGAGCAGCGCAAGAACGCCGCGTACCTGGTGTCGGCGGGGGCGGCCCGGGCCCTGCTGGAGCCGCATCCGACGGCCGAGCAGCTGCTGGCCGAGCTGATGCCGTTGCTGGCCGACCCGGGGCTGCGGCATTCGATGGGGCAGGCGTCGGCCAAGCTCGGCCGCGTGGACGCCGCCGACGCCTTGTGCGACCTCCTCCTGGAAACCGCCCGGCCCACCTGACCAGGCGCCCCCTCGTCCGAAGTGCGGACCGTACTCCGGCTGAGGTCCCTTCGAGGTGAGGAGCATCGGCCGGAGGTCGGGAGCCGCCGGCCGCACGGCCGCGTCACCGGCCTGGGTACGGCGGAGGGGTCAGGGGTCGAGGTAGCGGAAGGCTTCGTGGGCGGAGGTGACGCTTCGCCGCAGCGCCTGCTCCAGCCGGTCCGCGTCCTGCGCCAGCCGCTCCAGCTCCGGCACCGCGAACCCGTCGGCCCCCGTCTCGGCCACCAGTTCCTCGTACTGGTGCAGCCGCCCCCGCAGCTCCTCGATCTGGTGGTGGGCCTGGTACGCGCGCTCGGCGTCCGCGACGTTGGACGCGTAACGTTCCAGCGCCTCGACGCGGGCCAGCACGGCCGCCTCGCTGCTGTCGAGGGCCCGCGCGAGGGGTTCGGCCACGGCCTCCACCTCGGGGGTGAGCCCCTTGGACACGGTCTCCCTGTGCTTGGTGCGCAGCGCGGACAGCTTGGCCAGCAGGCGGGCGATCTCCCACTCCTGGGCGGGCAGCATCACCGCGTTGCTCACGTCGTCGAGCAGGCCCTCGGCGTTGACCCGGGACTCGGTCACGACGGCGATGGCGCGCTGGGCGCGGGCGAGCAGGCGGGCGGAGGCCTCGTCGAGATCCTCGGTGAGCACGTAGCGGCTCTCGTACCAGCGCAGCTGCTCGTAGACCTCCCGCTCGTACTCCTCCTCGTCGTCGTCGGGCAGGTCGTTGCGGATGAACAGCACGATCATCATGGGGATGCCCAGCAGGACGAGCATCAGCAGGCCGAGGCCCCGGCCGACCAGCCCGCTGACGGCCATCATCCCGAAGAGCGCCACCGATCCGAACGCCGCGACTATCCGGTACTGCGCGCTCGACAGGGCCCGCCTCGACTCGGGAGCCCAGCCCTGGCGCATCTTGAGCAGCACCAGCCGGCTCTCCCTGAGCAGCTGCGCGTCATCCGGCGGCACCTCGGGGTCTACCACCACATCCGCCACGAAATCGGATCCTAAGGGAAGTCACCCCCTCAGGTGGCGAAAAGCTTCGTGCGCGGAGCTGACGCTGTCACGAAGCGCTTGTTCGAGGCGGTCGGCGTCGTCGGACAACCGGCTCAGCTCCGGTACGGACGACCCGTCGGCGCCCGACTCGGCGAGGAGCTCCTCGTAGCGGGGCAGCTTGGCGCTGAGGCGTTCGATCTGGTGCCGGGCGCGGTAGGCGCGCTCGGCGTCGCCGACGTGGCCGGCGTAACGTTCCAGCGCCTCGACGCGGGCGATCACGGCCTGCTGGCTGCTGTCGAGCGCCTGGGCGAGGGGTTCGGCGACGGCGGCCACCTCGGGGGTGAGGCCTTCGGAGACGACCTCCTCGTGCTCGGCCCGCAGCTCCGACAGCTTGGCCAGCAGGCGGGCGATCTCCCACTCCTGGGCGGGCAGCATCACCGCGTTGCGCACGTCGTCCAGGAGGCCCTCGGCGTGGACGCTGGAGCCCATGACCTGGTCGATGGCGGTCTGGGCGCGGATCATGAGGGCCCTGGCGGGCTCGTCGAGCTGGTCGCGTACGACGTAACGGCCCTCGTGCCTGCGGGAGCTGTCGTAGACGGCCAGCTCCAGCGCGTGCGCGCGCTCCACCTCGGCGTCGGGCCTGGGCCTGAGCAGGACGCTGACGACGAGCAGGGCGGCGCCGGTCATGATCACGGCGAAGGGGGTGTAGCGTCCGGCGACGAAGAGGGCCAGGCCGTAGACGGCCGCGACGGCGGCGGTCCCGGTGGCCGCCAGCCTGGTCACGACGCCGACCAGCGGGCGATGGCGCTTGTGCGCGGGCACCCAGCCGGCGTGGATGCGTACGAGGAGCTTGCGGTTGTCACGTAAGAGGGCCGCGACGTCGTCGGCCACCGCCGGATCGACTATCACCTTCGCATGACGTCCGGGCACGTTATCGATCCTATGTCCGGGCGTCATCCTTCGAGATAGCGGAACGCCTCGTGGGCGGACCGGACGCTGCGTCGTAAGGTGCGTTCGAGCACGTCGGCGTCCTCGGTCAGGCGCTCGATCTCGGGCACGGCGAGCTTGTCCGCGCCCGACTCCGCCAGCAGTTCCTCGTAGCGCGGCAGCCGGGCGCGCAGCTCCTCGATCTGGCCGCGGGCGTGGTAGGCGCGCTCGGCCTCGGCCACGTGGCCGGCGTAACGTTCCAGCGCCTCCACGCGGGCGACGACGGCGGCCTCGCTGTTGACCAGGGCCCGTTCGAGCGGCTCGATCACCGCGGCCACCTCGGGCGCGATGCCCCTGGCCAGCAGCTCCCGGTGTTCCAGGCGCAGCGCCGACAGCTTGGCGAGCAGGCGGGCGATCTCCCACTCCTGGGCGGGCAGCATCACGGCGTTGCGGGCGTCGTCGAGCAGTCCTTCGGCGTTGACGTGGGAGCGCAGCACCGACCCGATGGCCCGCTGCGCCCTGACCAGGACGGCTCGCGCCTCCGGGTCGAAGTCCTCGAGCAGCAGGTAGCGGCCGTCGTACCAGCGGGCCTGCTCGTACACGGCGCGCTCCTGCGGCCGGTCGTCCTCGGGCACCTCGCTCATGGAGGCGATCTTGACCAGGACGATGAAGACGTACGTGCCGAGCAGCACGAACCCGGCCGGCGCGAACGGCGAGGCGAGCAGGAGGCCCATGAGCGCGACCACGAAGGGGGTCGCGGCCAGGAGCATGGCGCTGGACGGGCTCTTGCGGCTGGACGGGGGCGTCTCGGCGGGCGGCACCCATCCGGCTCTGATCCTGGACAGCAGCGGGGCGTTGGCACGCAGCAGTCCGGCTACTTCCGGAGGCACTCCGGGATCGACGACCACACCCACGCTCTGTCCTGGCACCCTGGCGCCCCCAACGCTCGTGATGTACGGATATTACGTAACATTCCGGTGGAGTGTCAGCCTCAAAAGGGTCAGGCGGGGGAATCGGCGGGGGCGATCCCGGGGTGCCCCCATTGCCGGCCAGGCTCATGAGGGCGCCTCGACCAGCAGCGCGGCGGGCCGCCCGGCCCTTCAGGAAGCGCGAGACCCGTTCGCCGATGCTCTCGGACGCGCAACATGATCGTAGCCACGGGGGTAACCACCCGCCCGGCGCGGCGCCGGCCGCCGCACGGCCAGGGCGGCGGCCACGCAGGCGACGGGGATGGCGGGCAGGACGTAGCGGTGGTCGAAGTCGAGCGCGGCCACCGGCGCCACGAGCAGGAACACCGCGAACGACCACGGGAGCAGCGCCGTGCGCGGGCGCAGCACGGCGCCGGCCCCGCCGGCCAGCAGCAGGACGCCGAACAGCGTGCCGTGCAGGAACCACGGGTACGGGTAGGCGGCCAGGATCGAGGCGAACGGCTCGACGGACCGCATGCCCCGGATGTCCGGGTCGTACTCCTTTCTGACCTGGTCCACGAGGGGCTGGCCGGACGGCAGCGGCCAGGAGCCCCGCTGGAAGGCCGTGGTCGGGCTCATGCGCTTCGGGTGGGCGACGGGCTCCCACGTGAAGGCGAGCGAGGCGTCCCGGACGACCTCGCGCAGGTAGTCCAGGGGCTGCGCGGCGATGGCCCGGAGCGCGAACGCCCTGGCCAGGTCGTTGTGGGTGAACCGGTCGCCGGGCAGGCGGTTGAGCGAGGCCCGCGGGTCCCAGACGTACTCGGAGGCGGCGTCCAGGACGGTGCCGTTCGGGCAGAGCGCGGCCTGGTCCGCGGGCGGCCTGATGATCGAGCAGTCGGCGAAGGTCATGGTGCGGGCCCACAGGGCGACGCCGTCCGAGCCGCTCAGCGCGAACCTGCCGTGGTGCTGGGCGTACCAGCCGGCGTAGGCGGCCAGCGGCAGCGCCCCCGCCACCACCAGGGCGAGGGTCGCGCGCCACCGTGCCTGCCACCGTGCCTGCCACGCGGTCCGCCGCAGCAGGAGGTAGAGGGCGGCCAGGCCGAGCAGCGGCACGGTGGCGGTACGGGTCAGACCGGCCAGGGCGAGGAGCACCCCGGCCACCGCCGCCGCCCGCGTGGACACCTCCCCGCGCCACATGAGCACCAGCAGCGCGGCCACGACGAGGAAGATCACCTGCGTGTCCGACAGCACGGCGTGCTCCAGGCGCACGAACGCCGGATCGAACAGCACCGGCACCGCCGCCAGCGCCGCTCCCCAGGCGGGCAGCGACCGGCGGCGCAGCAGCAGGTAGATCATCACCCCGACGGCCAGCCCCATCGCGTGCTGCACCCCCGCGACGAGCTCCACGCTCTGGAAGGGCCGCAGCGCCCACAGGAACCAGGAGTAGCCCGCCGGGTGGAACGCGCCCTGCGGCCGCAGGCGCACGGCCGTGTCCAGGTAGGTGAACGAGTCGTACCAATAGAGCCGCGCCGTGTCGTACCCCAGCATGACCAGCACGCGCAGCGCGGCGGCGAGTGCGAGCACGCACCCGAACAACCCGTGGTCACGTGGCCCCGCGAGCGTGGGCGCCATGGTCTTCTCCCCCGAGACCGCCAGGCGGATCCCGGCTTCAGGGGGGCCAGTCCAGCGCGCCGCCTATAACCTGAACGTCACCGATTCTGGTTATGCGCGCGTTATGCCGGCCAGAGCAGACTGGCGGGCATTTAACATCTTTTGGGGGCAAGGTGCGCGTTTTGGTCGCTGAGGATGAGCGGATGCTCGCCGACTCGATCGCCGAGGGGTTACGCGGAGAGGCACTGGCCGTCGACGTCGCCTACGACGGGGACGCGGCGCTCGAACGGCTCGGCGTGCACGACTACGACGTGCTGATCCTCGACCGCGACCTGCCGCAGGTGCACGGGGACGAGGTGTGCAAGGCCGTGGTCGAGCGCGGCTGGCTGGTGCGGGTGCTCATGCTGACCGCCGCGAGCGACGTGCGTTCCCGGGTGGTGGGGTTGTCGCTGGGGGCCGACGACTACCTGCCCAAGCCGTTCGCGTTCGAGGAGCTGGTGGCGCGGGTGCACGCGCTCGGGCGGCGGGCCAGGAGGGCCGACCCGCCCATGCTGGAGCGGGCCGGGGTGCGGCTGGACTGGGCGCACCGGCAGGTGTTCAGGGAGGGCCGCTACGTGCCGCTGGCCCGCAAGGAGTTCGGCGTGCTGGCCGAGCTGCTGCGGGCCCAGGGAGCGGTGGTCTCGGCGGAGACGTTGCTGGAGAAGGTGTGGGACGAGCACATCGACCCGTTCACGAACACGGTCCGCACCACGATGATGAAGCTGCGCAAGAAGCTCGGCGAGCCGCAGGTCATCGAGACCGTGCCGGGATCGGGGTATCGCATCCCATGAGCATGCGCCTGCGTTTCGCCCTGCTCAGCGGGGGCGTGTTCTTCGTGGTCGCCGCCCTCGCGCTGGCCACCGTCTACTTCGTCGTCCAGACGACCCTCCAGTACCGGGCCTCCGTGTTCACCCCCGACGAGATCCGGGTGGATCGGGACGGCTACAGCCTCTACGCCCCGCGCTACCAGGACGGGTACGAGATAGCCAGGGGGTTCGCGCTCAAGACGCACCTCACCTACCAGACCAGCGTCCTCGCCAACCTGCGCACCGCCGGCGGGCTCGCGGTGCTCGCCGGTACCGGGGTGGCGTTCGGGATCGGCTGGCGGACGGCGGGCATGGTGCTGCGCCCGCTCAGGAACGTCACCGACACCGCCCGCCGGGTCGCCCAGAGCCACAACCTGAGCGAGCGGATCGGCTACGACGGCCCCCAGGACGAGATCAAGGAGCTGACCGACGTCTACGACACCATGCTCGCCCGGCTGGCGCGCTCGTTCGACGGCCAGCGCAGGTTCGTCGCGAACGCCTCGCACGAGCTGCGCACCCCGCTCACGATCAACAGGACGCTCGTGGACGTGGCCGTGCGGCGGCCGGACGCGACCGAGGACGTCAAGCGGCTCGGCGAGTCGCTGCTGCTGGTCAACGCCCGCCACGAGCGCCTGATCGACGGCCTGCTGGCGCTGGCCGAGGGTGAGCAGGCGGTGCTGGACCGGCGGCCGTTCGACCTGGCGGACGTGGCCGAGCACGTGCTCGACCAGGCGGCGGCCGAGGCGGCCGAGCGTGAGGTGACCATGCACCGGCTGCTCGACCCCGCGCCGACGGCGGGCGAGGCGGTGCTGGTGGAGCGGCTGGTGCAGAACCTCGTGGAGAACGCCATCCGGCACAACCACGCCAAGGGCGAGGTGTGGGTCACGACGCGGCGGCGGGCCGATCGGGTCGAGCTGGTCGTGGCCAACTCGGGGCTGCAGGTGCCGTCGTACGAGATCGAGACGATCTTCGAGCCGTTCCGGCGGCTGCACGGCGACCGGCTGCGCTCGGACCGGGGCAGCGGGCTGGGGCTGTCGATCGTACGGGTGATCACCGAGGCGCACGACGGCACGGTCACGGCTACGCCCAGGGACGAGGGCGGTCTGACGATCAGCGTGGAGCTGCCGGTCGGCTCCGAGCCGGCCTGATCAGTCCAGGCCCTGGATCTCCCAGAGCGCCGTCTCCGGGACGCCCGCCTTGACGAGCTGCTCCCAGGTGCCCACCCGGTCGGCCGGGTCGGCGAGCATGGCGCGCAGGAGCGGCCGCAGCTCCGTGTGGTCGGCGCCCTCCTCGGTCCACATCGCGCCCAGGGCCCGGTGCATGGCCGGCGACCGGACGGCCACGGTCCGCACCAGCTCGTCCAGGATGGCCAGGCGGTCCCGGTACGGCAGGAAGCGGCCCTCCCCCAGCGCCGCGACCAGCAGGTCGAGCAGGCGCCGGTGCCGGGCCGAGTGGCCGGTGGCGACCGCGACGACGACGTCGCCCATGCCGCCGGTCTCCGCGCCGCCGAGCACGACGTCCTCCTTGCCGTCTTCAAGTACGCGATGCGCCGACAGGGCGGTCACCAGCCCGGTCCAGCCCTCCTGCCCGAGCTGCCCCTTCCACAGGTGGCTGAGCGAGGACCACTGCTCCAGGTGGTCGGGCCCGGACAGGATCGACGACACGCGGACCGGCTGCTCGGACGCGCAGACGATGAGCAGGGTGAGGTTGGCCGAGTAGGCGGCCAGGCGGCGGGTCATCGTGTGGCGTACCGGCCGGAATCCGATGAAGTGGCGGCGGGGCCGCTCGTGCAGCGACCGGCGCAGCAGCCCGGCCAGCAGCTCCACGCAGCGCTCGCGTACGGCGGAGGGCACCTCGTCCAGCAGCTCCAGGATGAACCCGACGGTCGGCCCGCGCTCGGCCAGGCACGAGTGGGACGTGACCGCGTACAGCAGGTCGTCGTCCACGGCCTGCACCAGCGCGAGCGGCTCGTCGCCGGCCAGGCGGCGGCGCCGGTCGAGGTCGCGCAGCGCGTACATGGTCAGCCAGGCCACCAGGAACTCGCCGAACGTGGCGTGCAGGAAGGCGTGCCCGTTCCTGCGCACGAAGAAGAACCGCTCGGTGGCCTTGCGCGCCCAGTCGACGCGGGTCTCCCCTGGTCGATCGGGATCGCCGGGGTCGTCCTCGCCGCCCTGACACAGGGCGGGCAGGTCACGGTTGAGCGCCTCGTCGGTGATGACCTGGCGGCCGCTGGCCAGCATGGACAGGGCCACCGCGCCGAGCAGGACCAGCTCCTGGTCGATGGCCACCCGGCGCACGCCGCCGGTCTCGCGTTCGGTGTAGTCGCGCAGCAGCACCTCGTACAGGCGGGCGCGCCCGAGCGGGCCGTGGTCGCGCTGGAGCGCGTTGCTGCCCGCGTCGTAGAGGGCCAGCAGCAGCAGGAGCAGCGGCTGCCTGGCCATCTCGCCGTGGACGAGCGCCGCCTCGGCGGGCAGGGGCTTCAGGTCGCGGCGGGCGAGCAGGCCGCGGTTGCGGCGGTCCCAGATGGTCAGCCACTGCCGCACCTGGTCGTCGTCGAACGGCTGGAGCTGCAGCCCCAGCAGCCCCTTGGGGAACCTGATCCGGTCGGCCACCACCGTGCGGCCGGTCACGATCACCGCCACCGGGCGGCCCAGCTCCGCCTCCCTGGTCTGGAACTCCTGCACCCGTTCGAGGTAGTCGTGGCGGTCGACCCCGCCCTGGACCAGCTCGTCGAACCCGTCGAGGAGGATCACCGGCATCGCCCCGTCGGCGGCCGTCACCAGCTCGGCGTAGTCCACCTCCGTCCCCAGCACCGTTCCGAGGGCCTGCTCGACCTGCGCGGTGACCCCCGCCCGCGCGGACACGCCGGCCAGCTCGACCCGGATCGGCAGGAACTCCGACCTGGCCAGCCGCGCGGCGAGCACCTCGGTGAGCTTGGTCTTGCCCGAGCCGGGCTCGCCCAGCACGAGCAGGGGCGCCTGGGTGGCGCGCAGCGAGGTCAGGTGGCCCACCAGGAACGCCTCGGTGTCGGGCACCGGCCGCCGGTCCTCCCACCAGTCCAGCTGCGCGGGAGTGGCGTCCCGGGTCAGCTCGGCGACCCGGAAGCGGGGGCTGAGGTAGCCCTCGCCGAGCAGCGGGAGCCAGACGTCCTCGGGCAGCTTGCCGGCGTGCAGGAGGGGCTGGTCGAGCGCGTTGGCGGCCATCCTGGCCTGGTGGATCACCGGACGGTCGCCCACCCGGGGCGGGGCCAGCTCGGCCAGCAGCCAGGCCACCCGCGACAGCGCCGTGGCGGGCGCCGGCTTCTCGGTGACGAGGCTGCGCACCCCGAACTCGTGGCTGTCGAGCGCCAGCGACCGGTAGTCCTCGTCGTAGATGCGCAGCGCGCGGGCGGGCGGGCCCTCGGCCAGCATGCGGGGCAGCAGGAGCTGGTCGTCGACCGTCAGGTCGTCCCAGACGCTCAGCCCGCCCACGTATCCGGCCATGGCCTCCGACATGCGCTGGTAGGCACGTTCCACGGCGAGGCGGGTCTCGGAGTAGGGCAGATGCGGCTCGGGCGTGGGCAGCCGCTCCAGCAGCAGGCTCGCCACCAGCCGGGCGAAGCGCTCGGCGGTCGGCACGCCGTGCGAGATCTTGCCGCCGCGGTCGAGCTGGTCGAGCGTGAACGGCAGCTTCGCCTCGCCGAGCGCCTCGAAGTAGGCCGAGATGACGATCACGGCGTGCGCGGAGGCCAGCCGCTGGGTGCGGGTGTACCGGTCGACGCCGCTCTTCAGCTCGGGCATGCGCCGCACGACGTCCTCGCCGTAGCCGACGATGCTGTTGCGCATGTCGGTCAGGCCCGTCGTGAGCTGCCCCGCCCCGGCCAGCGCCCAGCCGGTACGCGCCGCCGCCGCGGCGAACCCGACCACCTTGACGAGCCGGGCGTCCTTGCACCCGAGGATCCTCAGGGCATCGGCGTAGCTCGGGGTCTCGATCATGTGCCTTCTCCCGGGGACTGGGAGTCCCATCATGCGGTGTGCGGCCGGGCCTTTTGGCGGAAGTTACCGGGCCGTCATGTTCGCTTCACGGCCTCCTCGATCTCCGGCAGCGCCGCGGGATCCTCGATCGTGGAGGGCGTGGTGTACGGGTTGCCGTCGGCGATGTCCCGCATGGTCGCGCGCAGGATCTTGCCCGAGCGCGTCTTCGGCAGCCGGGCCACCACGACGGCGCGGCGGAAGGCGGCAACGGGACCGATGCGCTCGCGTACCAGGGCGGTCAGCTCGCGCTCGATCTCCGCCGGGTCGCGGTCGGCGCCCGCCTTGAGCACCACGAACCCGACGGGCAGCTGGCCCTTCAGCTCGTCGGCCACGCCGATCACCGCGCACTCGGCCACGTCGGGGTGAGAGGCGATGACCTCCTCCATCGCGCCGGTCGACAGGCGGTGCCCGGCGACGTTGATCACGTCGTCGATGCGGCCCATGACGTAGAGGTAGCCGTCGGCGTCCACGTGGCCGCCGTCGCCGGTGAGGTAGTGGCCGGGGTAGCGCTCCAGGTAGGAGCGGGCGAAGCGGGCCTCGTCGCGGTAGAGGGTGGGCAGCGCGCCGGGCGGGAGCGGCAGCCTGATGGTGACGGCGCCGTCCACGCCCGGCGGGCACTCGTCGCCGCCGGGGTCGAGGATGCGCACGTCCCAGCCGGGGACGGGCTTGGTGGGCGAGCCGGGCTTGAGCGGCAGCGGCTCGATGCCGACGCAGTTGGCGGCGATGGGCCAGCCGGTCTCGGTCTGCCACCAGTGGTCGATGACGGGGATGCCGAGCAGGTCGGAGGCCCAGTGATAGGTGTCGGGGTCGAGGCGTTCGCCGGCGAGGAAGAGGTAACGCAGCCCCGACAGGTCCCACTTTTTCGGGAAAAGGCCGGATGGGTCCTCTTTTTTGATGGCCCTGATCGCGGTCGGCGCGGTGAACAGCGTGCGCACCCCGTACGTGGACACCACCCGCCAGAACGCGCCCGGGTCGGGGGTGCCGACCGGTTTGCCCTCGTACAGCACGGTCGTGCAGCCGGCCAGCAGCGGCCCGTACACGATGTAGGAGTGGCCGACCACCCAGCCCACGTCGGAGGCCGCCCAGTAGACCTCGCCCGGGGCGGCGCCGTACACGTGGGACATGCTCCAGTGGAGCGCGACCGCGTGCCCGCCGTTGTCGCGCACCACGCCCTTGGGCAGGCCGGTGGTGCCGGAGGTGTAGAGGATGTAGAGCGGGTCGGTGGCGGCCACGCTGACGCAGTCGGCCGGCTCGGCGTCGCGCACCGCCCGCGCCCAGTCGAGGTCGCGGCCCTCGTCGAGCTCGGCCACGGCCTGCGGCCGCTGCAGGATCACGCACCTGGCGGGCCGGTGCTCGGCCTGCTCCAGCGCGGCGTCCAGCAGCGGCTTGTACGCCACCACCCGCGACGGCTCGATGCCGCAGGACGCCGAGAGCACCACCTTGGGCCTGGCGTGGTCGATCCGCACGGCCAGCTCCCTGGCCGCGAACCCGCCGAACACCACCGAGTGCACCGCCCCGAGCCGCGCGCAGGCCAGCATCGCGATCACGGCCTCCGGCACCATGGGCATGTAGATCACCACGGTGTCGCCCGCCGTCACGCCGAGGTCGCGCAGCATGCCGGCCGTCCTGGCCACCTGGTCGAGCAGCTCGGCGTACGTGTACGTGCGGGCCGTCCCGGTCACCGGGCTGTCGTATATCAGCGCCGCCTGGTCGCCGCGCCCGGCCGCCACGTGGCGGTCGACCGCGTTGAAGCAGGTGTTGAGCCGCCCGTCGGGGAACCACCGGCCGCCGGCCGTCACGGTCGCCGGCGCCACGTCCCAGGAGATCCCCAGTGCCGCCTCGGACCAGAACTCGTCGGGTTGCTCGATGCTGCGCCGGTAAGCCTGCCGGTAAGCCTCGCCATAACCGCTCACTTATCGATCAGACCAGTCCACGGGCCCATGGCGCAAGATATCCGGGTGACCGATGACATGATCCTTACCGTCGTCATGGGGTCGAGGGCGTACGGACTCGAGACGGAAGCCTCCGACACCGACCGGCGGGGCGTCTTCGTGGCGCCGACGGCCGCGTTCTGGCGGTTGGAGAAACCGGCGACGCACCGGGACGGGCCGCTGCCCGAGCAGTTCTCGTGGGAGGTCGAGCGCTTCTGCGTCCTCGCTCTCGAGGCGAACCCCACCGCGCTGGAGTGCCTGTGGTCCCCCATGGTGGAGGTGATCACGCCTGCCGGGCGGCGGCTGCGCGAGCTGCGCCGGGCCTTCCTGTCGGAACGGGCGCGGCACTCGTTCGCCGGGTACGCCGACTCGCAGTTCCGCCGGCTCGACCCGGCCGCGCCGAAGTGGAAGCAGGCCATGCACATGATCCGGCTGCTGCTCAGCGGCCTGCACCTGATCCGCCACGGCGAACCGCTGGTCCAGGTGGGACCCTATCGGGAGCGGCTGCTGGCGATCCGGCGCGGCGAGGTGCCGTGGGCGGAGGTGGACGCCTGGCGGATCGAACTGGCCGCCGAGGTGGGCGCCGCCGGCAGCGTGCTGCCGGAGCGGCCGGACCGGGAGCGGGTGGAGGAGTTCCTGGTCGGCGTGCGGAAGGAGCACCTGTGAAACTGCCCGATTGGCTGGCCGAGATCCCTGGTGAGCAGCCGTACCCGCTGGTGTTCGCGACGGTGAGCGGGGCGCACCTGTACGGGTTCCCCTCGGTGGACTCCGACGTGGACCTGCGCGGCGTGCACGTGCTGCCGGTGGAGGAGGTGGCGGGTCTGCGGCACGGGCCGCAGACGCTGGAGCGGATGTGGACGCGCGACGGCGTCGAGGTGGACCTGGTGACGCACGACCTGGCCAAGTTCTGCCGATTACTGCTGGGGCGCAACGGCTATGTGCTGGAGCAGCTGCTGTCGCCGCTGGTCGTGACGTCGTCGCCGGTGCACGAGGAGCTGGTGGCGCTGGCCCCCGGCTGCCTGACGCGGCACCACGCCCACCACTACCTGGGGTTCGCGCGGACGCAGTGGCGGCTGTTCACCAAGCGTCTGGAGCTGAAGCCGCTGCTCTACACCTTCCGCGTGCTGGCCACCGGGACGCACCTCATGCGCACCGGCGAGCTGGAGGCCGACCTGACGCGCCTGTACGCGTACGGGCCCGCGTACCTGCCGGACCTGGTCGCCCGCAAGGTGGAGGCCGAGCACGTGCGCGCGCCCTCCACGCTCGGCCTGGAGGCGGACGTGGAGCGGATGACGGCCGCGCTGGAGGCGGCGCGTGACTCCTCCGTCCTGCCCGAGCGAGCCACGGCGGAGGCGGCGCTGCACGACCTGGTGGTGCGGGCGCGCGTGCGCGGGTGGAGCTCCCTGACGTGACGTCGGCAGGCGCGGAGCTGGTGGGCAGGACGGACGCGCTCGGAGTCGTCGGCGGGGTCCTGGCGGCGGGGTCGGGGTGCGTGGTGGTGGAGGGACCGGCGGGCATCGGCAAGAGCCGCCTGCTGGAGGAGGCCGCGGCGCGGGCGCGGGTGCGCGGGACGGCGGTGGTGCTCGGCCGCGCCACCGAGCTGGACCGGGTGGCGCCCCTGTCCACCCTCCTCCGCCCGCTCACCTCCGATGGCGGGCCGCTGGGCCCGGGGTTCGGGGGTGACGGGTTCCGGGTGATCGAGCGGGTCGGTGAGGTGGTCGAGCGCTTCACGCGCACCCGGCCGCTGGCGATCGTCCTGGACGACGTGCAATGGGCGGACGAGCTGACCTGCCTGGCGCTGCGGCAGCTCGTACCGGGACTGGCCGGGTCCCCCGTGGTGTGGCTGCTGGGGCGGCGGCCGCTGCCCCGGCAGGAGGCGGTGGACCGGCTCATCGAGGAGGGTGCCCGGCGCGTGCCGCTGCCTCCGCTCGGCCCGGAGGAGGCGGCCGAGCTGGGCGCGCGCCTGCTCGGCGCCGCACCCGGCCCGTCGGTGCTGGAGCTGGTGCGGGGCAGCGGCGGCAACCCGTTCTTGCTGGAGGAGGTGCTGACGGGGCTGCACGCCGAGGGCCGGATCTCGGTGCGCGACGGCGTGGCCGAGGTCGCGGCGGGCGGCGCGCACCCGGTCACGGGCCCAGCGGGTGGCAGGGCGAGTGGCCCTGCGGGTGGAGGGGCGGGCCGCGGGGCGGATGGCGCGGCGAGTCGCGGGGCGGGTGGCCCAGCGGGTGGCGCGGCGGGTGGCCCAGCGGGTGGCGCGGCGGGTGGCCCAGCGGGTGGCGCGGCGGGTGGCCCAGCGGGTCGCGGGGCGGGTGGCGGGGTGGCGTTGCCCGCCGGGTTCGTGGCGGCGGTCGAGAGGCGGCTGCGCGACCTGTCCGCCGAGGCGCGGCGGCTGCTGGAGGCGGCCTCCGTGCTGCGGCGGCCGTTCTCGGTGCACGAGGCGGCGGGGGTGCTGGGGGTGACGGCGGGGGCGCTGTTCGGGCGCGTGGAGGAGGCCGTGAGGGCGGGCGCGCTCGTCGGTGAGGGGGATCGGCTGGCGTTCCGGCACGACCTCATCCGGGAGGCCGTCTACGGCGGGCTCGGCGCGCCCATCAGGACGGCGCTGCACCGGGAGGCGGCGTCCGTGCTGCGGGCCGAAGGCCGGCCGCCCGCCGAGCTGGCCGAGCACCTGAGGCATGGCGCCCGACGGGGGGACGCGGCGGCGGTCCGGGAGCTGCGGGCGGCTGCCGAGGAGATGACGGCCGCCGCCCCTTCGGCCGCCGCCGACCTGATGCTGCGTGCCCTCGAACTGGCCCACCGCCGCGACATCGCACCGGAGGCGACGCAAGGCACCACGCCGGAGGCCACGCATGGCACCACGCCGGAGGCCACGCGCGACACCGCGCCGCTGGTGGCTGGGGCCGTGCGGTTGCTGGCTTCGGCGGGGCGGCTGGGTGAGGCCAGGGAGCTCGCCGACCGCCTCGGCGTACCGCTCACGGCGGCCGAGGAGGCGGGGGTCGCGCTCGGGCTGGCCGAGGCGCTCAAGCACATCGGCGACGACCGGGGCGTCATCCGGCGGACCGGACAGGTGCTGGGCCGCTCGGGCGTGCCGGGTCGGGAGCGGGCGCGGCTGCTGGCCGTACGGGCCCACGCGCTGATGATGACCGGCGAGATCGACGCGGCCGCCGAGGCGGCGGCCGGCGCGGTCGCGGAGGGCGAGGTGTTCGCCCAGGTGGTGGGGTTGCAGGCGCGATCCACCGTGGCACTGTTCCGGGGCGACCTCGACGGCGCGCTGCGGCACGCCGAACGGTCGGTGGAGCTGGCCGACGCGGCGGGCGGCGAGGCGGCCCACCGGCATCCGCGGTTGTGGCTGGGCGCGGCGATGGTGGCGCTGGACCGGTTCGAGGAGGCCGAGAGCCTGTACGCGGTGGTCGAACGGGAGGCCGGGCGGCTGGGCACGGCGTGGGCGCTGCCGCTGCTGCACCGGTTCAGGGCCGAGCTGCTGCTGGCCTGGGGGCGGCTCGACGACGCGGCGGCCGAGGCCGAGGCGGGACTGCGGGTGGCCGGGCAGCTCTCGGCGATGGCGCTGGCCCCGGCGCTGCTCGGCGTGCTCGGCCACGTGGCGCTCCTCCGGGACGAGACGGAGGCGGCACGCGGATACCTGGATCGGGGCCGCGAGCTGGCCGGGGAGGGGCCCGGCCTGGTGTCCGAGGAGCTGCGGTGGCGGCGCGAGCTCCTCGACGAGGCGACGGGCACGGGCGTCTCCGATGGAGGCCCGTCCCATGGCGGGGCCCTGGCTTACCTGATCGTGCAGGAGCCGTGGACGGCGGCGCGGTGGCGGGCGGATCCGCGCGTGGTCGCGTGCGTGCGGGACCTCGCCCGCCGCAACCCCGGCGTCACGTCCCTCGCGGCCGGGCTCGCGCACGCGGAGGGCAGGCTGGACGAGGCCGTCGAGCTGTACCGGAGCGCCCCGCGGCCGCTCGGGCTGGCGGCGGCCCTGGAGGAGGCGGGGCGGCGGGAGGAGGCCTTCGAGGTCTACCGGTCGTGCGGGGCCGCGGCGGGGAGGGTGCGGCGGGGGGTGACAGGGCGCGGGTGGGCGGCGCTGACGGCCTCCGAGCTACGCGTCGTCCGGCTCGTCGCCCGGGGCATGACGAACCGGGAGGCGGCGGCCGCCCTGTTCCTGTCGCCGCACACGGTCGACAGCCACCTCCGCCACGCGTTCGCCAAGCTGGGGGTGAACAGCCGGGTGGAGCTGACCAGGCAGGTGCTGGCGCACGAGCCCGGCCAATGAGTCAGCCCGTGAGTCAGCCAGTGAGTCAGCCCGTGCGGTCGGCCTGGAGCACGGGCAGCAACTCGCGGGCGTCCTCCTCGGTGATCTCGATCCCGAGGCGCTCGCGCAGCCCCTCGGCCAGCTCCGCGGGCGTGCTCGCCGCCAGGTCCTCGGCGCGGACGCGGGCGTCGGCCGTGGTGCGCTGGGCCAGCACGTGGTGGACGAACGGCGAGCGGGGGTTGTTGGCGACGTAGAAGTTGGCCACCTCGAAGTCGCTCGGATAGTGCGGCTCGTCCAGGCGGAACGCGTACAGCTCGGCCGGGCCCGCGTGCAGCACCCGGAAGTCGCCGTCCCGGCCCAGCCGCCACTCCCACGGGCCGGACCGCGCCGTCGCCCCGTCCTCGAAGGCGATCGGCACCACCAGCCCCTCACCGCCGAAGCCCACGTCGGCCAGCCACGTGCGGCCGTCCGCCTCGACGGTGAGCGTGGCGTGCGAGCGCGGCAGGTGGCGGCGGCCCAGCCGGATCCTGGCCAGGTGCCGGGTCAGGACGAAGCCGAGGCGTTCGAGCGCGGCGGCGAACAGCAGGTTCTGCTCGTGGCAGTAGCCGCCGCGCCCGCCCGTGACGAGCTTGTCCTGGAGGCTGCCCACGTCGAGGGCGATGCCCCGGCCGAGGACCACGTCGAGGTTCTCGAAGGGGATCGAGCGCACGTGCGCGAGGTGCAGCGCGCGCAGCGTCTCATATGTCGGCGTGAGCGGGCCGCCGTGTCCGATCCTGGTCAGGTACGCCTCGAGATCGAGCTTGTCGATGTCCCATGTCATGAGATCGACGATCTCGTACGCGACGGCCCGCCCGCATCACGCGTTCACGGGATTCGCCGACAGGACGAGCCTGATGGCGAAGTTGTGATAGCCGGCGCGTTCGAACGCCCTGGCCATCGGCATGTTGCCGGAGTCCGTGTCCGCCAGGATCCGCTGGACCCCGCGCTCGGCGTGGACGCGGGTGATCTCGCCGAGCAGGTCGTCCACGTACCCGTGGCCCCGGTGCTCGGGCACCACGCCGAGGTAGCCGACCACGGGCCCGCCGTCGTTGGCCGACGGCAGGGCGACCCCGACGAGGTCCCCGCTCTTGTCGTACGCCAGCCGCCACCACGACCGGTCGCCCCGCATGGACCGGTTGTCGCGGACGTCCTCGCGCGCCTGCTCCAGGGGGTCCATGGTGACCAGGGCCTGCCGGGTGTGGAAGTCGAGCGTCCCGACGGCCACCCGGCGGAACGCCTCCACGAACACCTCGTCGTCGTCATCCCCACGGAAGACCAGCCGGTCGGACGGCTCGGGGACGGGCCCGGCCGTCCATTCGTACCGGAGCCGTTCCAGCTCCTCGGTCAGCCCGGCGCGGCCGGCCGCCTCCCAGCGCCAGGCGATGGCCGCCGATGCCTTCGGATGGTCGCGCCAGCCGCGGGTGACGAACACGTGGTACTCGATCGCCCGCCCGTACGCGTCGTGGGCGCGGCGCAGCAGCTCCGCGGCCAGCCCCACGCGATCGTCCACCGACGGATGGACGTACACGCAGTCGAGCGCGAGGGGCCTGTCGCCGTCGGGGAAGCTCCACCAGACGGCGCGGGCCAGGATCTCGCCGTCGTCGGCGACGGCGAGCCAGATGCGGTCGTATCGGTAGTTGCCGCTCTCCAGGAACGAGAGCAGGCGTTCGGGATGCGCCCAGCTGATGGACTCGTCGACGACGCAGCCGAGCAGGCGGTCTAGATCGTCCTCGACCGCGGGACGGAAAAGCACAATTCCTCCGAGAAGTAGAAGCGGGCACAGTGAGTGCCCGAAGTAGTGCCGAACATCTCAGCGCCTCCTTTCTTCCGACTTTTCGGCGTCACGGGGCACTGTAGCGGAAATATCGCGACAGGATGGGCTCGTGAGGTCCTACGACGACACCCTGCCCCTGCAGCCCCCGATCCGGCTGCCCGAGGAGGCCACGCTCGCGGCGGCCGTCCGTGCCGCCCCCCTGGCCGAGGAGCTGAAGCCGGAGGGCTCCGACGCGGAGGTCCTGACCTTCTGGGCGGGCCACTGCCGCGAACGGCTGGCCGCCGACCAGGGGCTGCTGCTGGAGCTCATCAGGATGTTCCTGTCGCGCGAGCCGCATCCGGGCGCTGTGCCCGAGGTGCTGACCGGGCTGGGCCTGGTACGCCAGGCGGAGCCGTACACGCTGAGCTGGCTCGGCCTGTGGGCGGCGCGGCTGATCATCGCGGAGACCACGGGGCAGGAGGTGCCGGTCATCGGGTCGCTCGCGGACGCCGACGCCACCAAGCTGCTGCACGGCCTGCGCTCCTACCCGGAGACGGAACGCGGCGAGGAGCTGGCCGGGTGGCTCAAGGGCCGGGACCCGGACGCGGCGGTGGCCGAGATCGCCTCGGCGCTGGCCCCGGTGAGCCCGCTCAGCCGGGCGGTCGGCGTGGAGCTGCTGTCGTCGGACTTCGGCGAGGAGGGGAAGCGGGCGCTGGCCGGGCTGCTGGAGGAGCCCGGGCTCGGGGCGGTGATCGCCACCAGGACGGAGCGCGACGACCGCCCGGCCGCCCCGGAGGAGATCGCCTGGGTGTTCGTGGACATGGCGGCGGCGCTGCTGGAGTTCGGGGGCGAGGCGGGCGAGGTGATCGAGTCGATCGCCATGGGGATGGACGCGGAGGAGCAGGCGGGGACGATCGCGATCCTGGCGTTCGGGGACCATCCGTGGACGGGGCAGGTGCTGCGGGTGCTCATCGACCACCACCCCGACGAGCGCGTCGCCGCCGCGGCCCGCAAGGCCCTGCGCCGGCTGCACGGGCTCGCGGACCTGCGCGGCTGACGTGCGGCGGCCCGGCGCTCGTGCCTGGCGCTCGTGGCGGATGGGCGCCGCCGACGTGCGTGGCCGGCGGTCCGGGGGTGGCCCGGGGTGCGCCGGGTGCCCGGGACGGCGGCGGGCGGCGGTAGAGTCGGCCCGGTGACGACGCATGCGATCTCCCCGCAGACCGGCATCCTGGGTGACGCGTTCGCCTGTGAGTGCGGCGCCGTGCTCGCCGGGCGGATGACGGCCGAGCTGCACGCCGCCGAGAACGGCCTGTGCTCGGTCTGCCTCGGATCCGGCCAGGAGGAGATGGCGCCCGGGCTGACGCACGGCTGCACGGCCTGCGCGGCCACCGGGGGCCGCAAGGAGCAGGTCATCTGGCAGCTCGCCTACGCCGAGGCCGAGCACCTCATCACGATCGCCGTCGTACGCGGGATCGTGGCGAACTTCGACGGGCCGTTCCACCTGTCGGAGGCCGCCGACGCGGTGCGGACCGGGATGGGGCTGCCCGCCGGACGGCTGCCGGTCGGCCCGCGGGTACGCGACCTGCTGCTGGAGATGCAGGCCGCGGGCGAGATCACCATGCTGTCGGCGCCGGACGAGATGATCGGCTCGGACATGGTCCTCTACCGCGACCCCCAGTGGCAGCGGGCCCACACCCTGGGCCTGTGACCCACCCCGCGCGTGCCGGGGACGCGCGCCCGGGGACGCGAGCGCGCCCACTGACGGGCGCCCGCGCCCGTTGACGCGCGTCGTGGCGGCGGGCGTCGTCAGGCGCGGCAGATGATCTCACCGTGGACGATGGAGATCCAGCCGTCCTCGGCCTCCGCCCACTTCAGCCACCCCTGCGAGATCCGCCGCAGATCGGCCTCCGTGGCCGCGCCGGTCGACAGGGCCTGCTCGGCCATGGCGGAGCCCAGGATGCGGTCCGCCCACATCCCGCCCCACCAGGCCCGGTCCTCCGGCGTGGCGAAGCACCACGTCGAGGAGGTGGCGGTGACGTCGGTGAAGCCCGCCGCCCTGGCCCACGACAGCAGCCGCCGCCCCGCGTCCGGCTCGCCGCCGTTCGCCCGCGCGAGCTTCTGGTACAGCGCCATCCACTCCTCCAGCTCCGGCAGCAGCGGATACCAGGCGAACGCCGCGTAGTCGCTGTCGCGCGCCGCCACGTACCCGGTCGGCTTGGTCACCCGGCCCATCTCCCGCAGCGCCCGCACCGGGTCGCCGACGTGCTGCAGCACCTGGTGCGCGTGGACCACGCAGAACGTGTCGTCGGGGAAGTCGAGGGCGTGCGCGTCCGCGACGGCGAAGTCGACGTTGTCCAGCCCCCTGGCGGTGATCTCGGTCCTGGACAGCTCGAGCGCCTCCTCGGTCACCTCCGACGCCGTCAGGTGGCCGACCAGGCCCGCCAGGTCGGCGGCGATCGTGCCGGGGCCGCTGCCCACGTCCAGCACCTTCATGTGCGGCTTGAGGTGGGGCAGCAGGTACGCGGCCGAGTTCTCGGCGGTGCGCCAGCGGTGCGAGCGCAGCACGGACTCATGGTGGCCATGCGTGTACACGGCGTTCATCGGCAAACTCCTTCGTCTCCGCTCCGACGCCGATCACTCTAGCGCTCGTCTCATCATCCAAGAAGAAACGTCTTGAATTATGAGACGGCGAAGAGACCGTAAACTTTGTTGCGAAACGTTCGCAAATTCGGAGAGAGGCGTTGGTCGTGGGAGAGGTCCGGCCGATCGTGCACGTCGGAGACCCGGTGCTGCATCACCCGTGCGAGCCGGTCACCCGGTTCGACGACGCGCTGGCGGCGCTGGTGGAGGACATGTTCGCGAGCATGTACGCGGCGGAGGGCGTGGGCCTGGCCGCCAACCAGATCGGCGTGGCCCTGCGCGTGTTCATCTACGACTGCCCGGACGCGGACGGGGAGCACCACAAGGGCGTCGTCGTCAACCCCACCCTGGAGCTCCCCGAGGTGGGCGAGCGCCATCTCGACGCGGACGACGAGGGCTGCCTGTCGGTGCCCGGCCAGTACGCGCCGCTCCCCCGCCCCGACCACGCCACCGTGCACGGGTTCGACGCCGCCGGGGAGCCCGTCACGGTCGAGGGGACGGGGCTGCTGGCCCGCTGCCTCCAGCACGAGACCGACCACCTCGACGGCTACCTGTACATCGACCGCCTTCCCGCCAAACGCCGCAAGCGGGTGCTGGCCGCCTACGAGGAGGCCCGTTCCACTATCGCGGACAAAGCACCGCTATAGTGGAGGAATGGAAGGCGAAGGGGTCCTGTCGAGCGGCCTGTCGATGGCCGAGCTCGGGCTGCGGATCCGCACGGAGCGGCGGGCGCGCGGGCTGACCGTCGAGCGGCTGGCCACGCTGAGCGGCATCAGCCGGAGCATGGTCTCGGAGGTCGAGCGGGGCGCCAAGACCCCGACGGTGCTGGTGCTCGACCGGCTGGCCACGGCGCTCGGCACGTCGATCGCCCGGCTGCTCGACGAGCCGGCGCACTCGGCGATGCGCGTGCTGCGCCACGCCGGGCAGCGGGTCCTGCGCGACCCGTCCGGCTGGGAGCGCCGCGTGTTGTCGCCGGTGCTCGGGGACGTGGAGTTCGAGTTCATGCGGACGACCCTCGGGCCCGGCGTGGACGCGGGCGAGTTCGCGCCGCACGCGCCGGGGTCGCGGGAGTACCTCGCGGTCGAGCGCGGCAGCCTGCGGCTGACGATCAACGGCAGGCCGTACGAGCTGGCGACCGGCGACTCGGCCTACTACCCCGGCGACTGCCGCCACGCCTTCGCCAACGACGGCGCCGACGACTGCGTCTACTACCTCGCCATGGAGCTGGGCGGCGCCGGACAGCACGACCCCTGGAAGGAGCCCTCCGATGGCTGATCTCCACCCGACCGACGTGGCCGCGGCGGCGGCGATCGCCGCCGAGCACCTGGCGGGCCTCGGCGAGCGGCCCGTGTGGCGGCCCGTGCCGGAGGCCGAGCGGGCCTGGCTGAGCGGCCAGGAGTTGCCCGAACGCGGGCGGCCCCTCGGCGAGTTGCTCGAGGACGCCCGTACGCATGTGCTGCCGTACCCCATGGGCAACGGCCACCCCCGCTTCTTCGGCTGGGTGAACTCCCCGCCCAACCCCGCGGGCGTGCTCGTCGAGCCGCTGGCCGCCGCCTTCAACCCGAGTTGCGCCGGCGGCGACCACGCGGGCCCGCACCTGGAGCGCGCGGTGGTGCGGTGGCTGGCCGAGCTGGTCGGCTTCCCGCACCCGCCGGGTGGCGGCTTGCTGACCAGCGGCGCCTCCATGGCCACCGTGATCTGCCTGGCCACCGCCCGCCAGCGGGCCGCGCTCGCCGACGGCTGGGACGCCCGCGAGGAGGGCCTGTCCGGGCGGCCGCCCATGGTCATGTACGTCACCGAGGAGGGCCACAGCTGCCTGCACAAGGCCGCCCAGCTCCTCGGCCTCGGATCGCGGCAGGTCCGCGTGGTCCCGGTGGACGGCGCGTACCGGATGGACGTGGGCGCGCTCCGCACCATGGTCGAGGAGGACCTGCGGGCGGGCCTGCGGCCGTTCTGCGTGGCGGGCAGCGCGGGCACCGTCAACTCCGGCGCGGTCGACCCGCTCGACGAGATCGCCGACGTGGCCGCCGAGCACGGGCTCTGGTTCCACGTGGACGGCGCGTACGGCGCGCTCGGCGTCCTGGCCGACGGCGCCGCGCCGCATTACGCGGGCCTGGAGCGGGCCGACTCGCTGGCCCTCGACCCGCACAAGTGGCTCGGCGTCCCGGTGGGCTGCGGCTGCGCCCTGCTGCGCGACCCGGGGGCGGCGCGGGCCGCGTTCAGCCTGGTGCCGTCGTACCTGATCGACGACAACGCGGGCGATCTGGGGTGGTTCTCCGAGTACGGGCCCGAGCAGACCCGCCCGTTCCGCGCGCTGAAGACCTGGGCCACGCTGTCGCACCTGGGCCGCTCCGGCGTCGAGCGCCTGGTGAACCACACGACCGGGCTGGCCCGCACGCTCGCCGCCATGGTCGAGGAGGCCGCCGACTTCGAGCTGCTGGCGCCGGTCACCACCTCGATCACCGCCTTCCGTTACCGGTCCGGTCCCGACGACCTGGATGCCCTCAACCGGGCGATCCCGGGCGCGGTTCAGGCGCGCGGGAACGCGTTCATCACCGGCACCCGGCTGGGCGGCCGCGACGCGCTGCGCGCCTGCTTCCTGCACCCGGACACCACCGAGCGGGACCTGACCGTCCTGCTGGAGGAGATCCGCCTGGCGGCCAAGACGTTCTAGCCGAACGCAGAGACCCGGCAAAGGCCGGTGAGCCGCGCATCCGCCCGGGTAGGGGGTCGGGGACCGATCAGGCAGGAGGATCCCCATGGCCGACACCGTGGCAGAGGTCATGACGTCCCACCCGGCGGCGGTCGAGGCCGACCAGCCGGTGTCCGTCGCGGCCGCGCTGATGCGCGACCACGACACCGGCGCGGTGATCGTCAACGAGAACGGCCGGATCCAGGGCATCATCACCGACCGCGACATCGCCGTGCGCGTCGTCGCGGCCGAGAAGTCCTCCCAGACGCCGGTACGCGAGGCGTGCAGCCCGTACGTCGAGGCCATCGACCCCGACACCACCATCGACCAGGCGGTGCGGATCATGCGCTCGCATGCCGTCCGCCGCCTGCCGGTGCTGGAGGACGGCCGCGCGGTCGGCATCGTCAGCCTCGGCGACCTGGCCCTGGAGCGCGACCCGCATTCCGCGCTCGCCGACATTTCGGCCGCGGAGGGCAACCAGTAACGTTTGCCCCGTGTTCACAGTCGACGATGTACGGCAGTTCGCCCGCACGCTCCCCCGCTCGTCGGAGCACCTCATCCGGGACCGGGTCAAGTTCCGCGTAGGCAAGATCGTCTACGTGGCGTTCTCGCGCGACGAGACGCTGATGGGCTTCGGCTTCCCGAAGGAGGAACGCGCCGCCCTGGTGGCGGCCGAGCCGGACAAGTTCCTCATGCCCGGAGAGTCCGACCTGCGCTTCAACTGGGTGGTGGCGCGCATGGACGCCCTCGACCCGGCCGAGATGCGGGAGCTGGTCCTGGAGGCGTGGCGGATGTGCGTGCCGAAGAAGGTGCGCCTGGAACAGCAGGCCCAGGCCCGGTGATGGGCCCGCGGCAGCTCAGCGGGGTCGCAGGCCCGCGGCCATCGCCTTCACCTCGGCGGTCGTCACCGGCTTCCCGCCGACACCCCAGTCGCCGCTCTTGACCTCCTCCACGATGACCAGGGTCAGCGGGCGCATGTTCTCGCCCTCGATGGCGACCATCACGTCGGTCAGCTTCTCCACCATCTCGGCCTTCTGAGCGGCGCTGAACACGCCCTCGATGACCTTCACGTTGATGAGCGGCATGGCTTCCCCCCTCCAGCGGACCTGCCCCCGCACCTAAGGGGCAAACCCGGCCAGCCGCCGTCGCAGCCAGTGCAGCGACGCCTTGCCCAGCGCGGTGGCCATGTCGATCAGGTGGCGATCGGCGCCCGGCCCGGCGCCGGCCGCCAGCCGCAGCAGGAAGCCGGCGTGCGTGGCGAGAAAGGCGTCGATCGCCTCCGGGGGCAGGTCGCGGGTCAGCGGATGTTCCTGGGCGAACGGCTGCGGGTCCACCCCGCTCAGCGAGGCGCTCGACAGCAGGGTGAGCACGTCGCAGTGCGCGGCCCCGACCCATGCGTGGGGCCAGTCGACGACGAGGACGCGGTCCGGGGTGAGCATGATGTTGAACGGATAGAGATCTCCGTGCAGGAGCGTCTCACCCGCCAGGGACGGCGCGGCCGCCTCCTCCAGCGCGACCAGTTCGTCCAGATGATCGCCGGCCCACCGCGACAGCATGGCGCCGCCCTCGTCCGCCAGCGCGCGCCACCCGCCGAGCCGTGGCCGGGCGAGCACGGCCGGGTCGATCGGCGACGGGGTCAGCACCCGCGCCAGCCCGGTCGCGGCGGCGAGCACCCGGTCGAGCTCGTCGCGTACCCACGGCTGGGCCGGCAGCCGTCCCTCGACGTCCTCGAACACCAGGGCCACCCACGTGCCGTCGTCATGGGCGTGGAGCAGCCGCGGCGCCGGCACCCCGGCGGGGAGCCGCCGGGAGACCTCGATCTCCCGGCGGTGGAACCGGGCCACCCCCGGCGCCACGAGCGAGCTCGCCGCCTTGACGAACGCCCGCCCGCCGTCGGCGAGGCGCAGCCGGGCGGCCACGCCTTCGGAGAAGCCGCCCGGCTGGCCGGCCGCGCCGACCACCTTGCTTCCGAGCAGCTTCTCGATCGCCGTCCGCACCTCGGCGGGCACCTCGGCCCAGGTGATGCGCCGGCCGCCGGTGGCGTGCGGCATGCCCGTCATCAGGAAAGGCCGCGATACAGGTCGCCCGTCAGCTTGGTGACGCGGGTGACCGAGGAGGCCCACGTGCCGCCCGCCGGGTGCGCCGTCAGCACCGCCATGACGTACCGCTCGTTCTTGCCCACCAGTCCCGTCGTGTGCAGCACCGGGCGGCCGTAGTCGGGCACGCCCGAGCCGGTGGCGCGCTGGGCGATCCACGAGATGGGCGCCCCGACCGCCCGGGCGCCGGAGCACCGCGTGGGCGGCGTGTCGCCGAACCCCGACCAGCCCTGCTTGACCGCCCACGGCCGGGGCACCGCGCCGGGGATGCCGAACGTCTGGTCGAAGCCGTCGGTCCCGCACGGCGTGGACTGCCGCAGGTGCCCCAGGATCGTGTCGCGGACCCTGGGCTCGGCCCTGTCGAGCAGGTAGCGGTACGTGCGCACGATGTCGTACGCGCTCAGCGAGGTGTAGCCCCAGAAGCCGGGCTTGGAGGCGGGCGGCGGCGCGGCGTCGGACAGGCCGAGCTTGCGCGCCATCCGCACGATGATCTGCCCCTTTCCGGCGCGGTCCCAGAACGCCGAGGCCGCGTCGTCGTCGCTGGAGCGCAGCATGATCTTCAGCAGCCGCGCGTCGGCGGCCGGCACGCTCTTGCGCCGCTCCAGGTAGTCGATCGCGATGAGGATCTTGACGACCGAGGCCGAGCGGAACTTCCGGTGCGCGTTACGCGTGGCCACGAACTTGCCCGCCTGCCGGTCGAACACCAGCCACGACGCTGTGGTGCCCGCGGGCACCCGCGGGGCCGCCTGGGCGGGCGTGGCGAGCCCGACGACAAGGGGGACGGCCGCCATCGCGGCGGCCAGGGGCTTGCTTCGCATTCGCCTATACCTACCAAGCCTTGACCCGGCCAACAAAGCGGGTATAAACAAAGATGAAACCAACCCGAAACGGCGGTGAACCAACATCATGTACGCCGAGGAGCGGCACCAGGAGATCCTGCGGAGGGCGCGCGCCGCGGGCCGCGTCGACGTGGTGACGCTGGCCGCCGAGCTCGACGTGACCACCGAGACGATCCGCCGCGACCTGACGTCGCTGGAGCGGGCGGGCGTGCTGCGCCGGGTGCACGGGGGCGCGATCCCCGTCGAGCGCCTCGGGTTCGAGCCCGCGCTGGCCGCCCGCGACGAGGTGATGACGGCCGAGAAGGAGCGCATCGCCAAGGCCGCGCTGGCCGAGCTGCCCGAGGACGGTTCCGTGATCATCGACGCGGGCACCACGACGGGCCGGCTGGTCAAGGTGCTGCCCGCCGACCGCGAGCTCACCGTCGTGGTGAACTCGCCGCCGCTGGCCACCGCCCTGGCCGCCCGCCCCAACCTCCACGTGATCATGCTGGGCGGCCGGGTGCGCGGCAAGACGCTCGCCACGGTCGACGACTGGGCGCTGCGCCCGCTGGCCGACCTCAACGTGGACGTGGCCTTCATGGCGGCCAACGGCTGCTCGCTCGCCAGGGGCCTGACCACGCCCGACCCGGCCGAGGCGGCGATCAAGCGGGCCATGGTCAAGGCCGCCCAGCGCAGCGTGCTGCTGGCCGACCACACGAAGTTCACGAACACGTACCTGGCCAGGTTCGCCGGCCTGGACGAGATCGACGTGCTCATCACCGACACCGGGCTGGATGTCGCGCTCGCCGCCGACCTGGCGGCGGCGGGCCCGGAGGTGATCCGGGCGTGATCCTCACCCTGACCCTGAACCCCAGCCTCGACCGCACCATCGAGATCGCCGCGCTCGACCGCGGCGCCGTCATCCGGGCCGCCGCCGCGCACCTCGACCCGGGCGGCAAGGGCGTCAACGTCTCACGTGCCCTGCTGGCCAACGCCGTGGCGAGCCGGGCGGTGGTGCCGTTCGGCGGCGACGAGGGCAGGCAGCTCGTACGGCTCCTCGCGGCCGAGGGGCTCGACATGGTCACCGTCCCGGTGGCCGGCCCGACCAGGTCGAACGTCACCCTGGCCGAACCCGACGGCACCATCACCAAGATCAACGAGCCGGGCACGGCGCTGTCGGCCGAGGAGCTGGACACGATCGCCGACGCCGTGCTCGACGCCGCCCACGAGGCCGACTGGGTGGTCGCCTCGGGCAGCCTGCCGCCCGAGGTCCCGGCCGACGTCTACGCCCGGCTGTGCCGCAGGTTCGCCGGGGCGGGCATCCACATGGCCGTCGACACCAGCGGCCCGGCGCTCGCGTGCGCGCTCGGCGCCGCCCCCGCGCTGGTCAAGCCCAACCTCGAGGAGCTGTCCGCCGCCACCGGCATGCTCATCCGCCGCCTGGGCGACGTGGTCGAGGCGGCCGGCAAGCTGCGGGCCGCGGGCGCGCGTGCCGTGCTGGCCAGCCTGGGCGCCGACGGCGCGGTGCTCGTCGAGGAGCAGGGCATCTGGTACGGCGAGGCCGCCGTCACCGAGCCGCGCAGCTCCGTCGGCGCCGGGGACGCCATGCTGGCCGGTTTCCTGGCCGGCGGCGGGCGCGGCCCCGACGCGCTGGCGCGGGCGCTGGCCTGGGGTGCCGCGGCGGTCCGCCTGCCCGGCAGCCGCATGCCCGGCCCCGCCGACATCGACCCCGTCGTCGTCGCCGTCCACCCGCCCGACCCGTCCCGCCCCCTCACCTCTCCCCTTGTCCCGCACAGCGGCTGATCAACTGCTCATCCCCCGAAGGAGCAAGTCCATGGCCGACAGTTACACTCCCCCGGTCACCGGAACCGGTGTCAAGGCCACCATCCAGCGCATCGGCGGCCACCTGGCCGGCATGATCATGCCGAACATCGGCGCGTTCATCGCCTGGGGCCTGATCACCGCGCTGTTCATCCCGACCGGCTGGCTGCCCAACGAGACGCTCGCGAAGATGGTCGGCCCGATCATCTCGACCCTGCTGCCGATTCTCATCGCCTACACCGGCGGCCGGATGGTGCACGGGCAGCGCGGCGCGGTCGTGGGCGCGGTGGCGGTGATGGGCGTCGTGGTGGGCACGGACTCTCCGATGTTCCTCGGCGCCATGATCATCGGCCCGCTCACCGCCTTGATCCTGAAATATGTGGACAAGTTCACGGAGCAGCGGACCAAGGCCGGCTTCGAGATGCTCGTGGACAACTTCTCCGCCGGCATCGTGGGCGGCGCGATGGCCGTGGTCGGGATGTTCGGCATCGGCCCGATCGTCCAGACGGTCACCACGGCCGCGGGCAACGCGGTGAGCTGGCTCATCGGCCACAACCTGCTCCCCGTCGCCTCCGTGCTGATCGAGCCGGCCAAGGTCCTGTTCCTGAACAACGCCATCAACCACGGCGTGCTCGGCCCGCTCGGCGTCGCCCAGGCGGCGGAGACGGGCAAGTCGATCCTGTTCATGCTGGAGTCGAACCCGGGACCCGGCCTCGGGTTGCTGCTGGCGTACCTGCTGTTCGGCCCGCGCGAGCTGCGCCCGAGCACGCCCGCCGCCATGATCATCCACTTCTTCGGCGGCATCCACGAGATCTACTTCCCGTACGTGCTCATGAAGCCCCGCCTCATCCTCGCGGTCATCGCGGGCGGCGCGGCCGGCGTGTTCACGTTCATGGTCACCGGGGCGGGCCTGGTCGCCACGCCGTCGCCGGGCAGCATCTTCGCCTACATCGCGGTCACGCCGAAGGGCGGTTGGCTCGGCTCCAGCCTGGGGATCCTCGTGGCCACGGGCGTGTCGTTCGCCGTCGCCGCGATCCTGCTCGGCTTCGGCCGCGGCGAGAAGAAGGACGAGTCCGCGGACTCGCAGGAAACCGTCACCGAACCCGCCACCGCACCCGCCAACAAGGAGGCCTGAGCCATGGCCGGCATCGACAGCAAGGACATCCACAAGATCATCGTGGCCTGCGACGCGGGCATGGGCAGCAGCGTGATGCTCGCCTCCACGCTGCGCAAGCAGCTCAAGGACACCGGCGTCAGCGTCGAGCACACGCCCGTCAACTCCATCCCCGACGACGCCGACGTGGTCCTGTGCCACGCCGGGCTGGCCGCCCGTGCCAGGGCCGCCGCCCCCGGGAAGGTCCTGGTCTCGTTCCAGATCTTCCTCGGCGACCCGGCGGTGACCCGGCTGGTCAACACCATCAAGAACGGCGGCACGGTCGATGCGTGACGGCCTGCTCGACCCGCGGGCCGTGCTGCTGCACGAGAGCGCCCCCGACCGCGCCGCGGCCATCCGCCGGTGCGGGCGGGCGCTGGTCGAGGTGGGGGCGGTCGCGGAGCCGTACGTCGAGGCGATGCTCGAACGGGAGCGGACGATCTCCACGTACGTCGGAGAGGGCGTGGCCATCCCCCACGGGACGAACGCCTCCAAGGGGGACGTCAAGCGCGACGCCATCTGCGTGGTGCGCTTCCCCGGCGGCATCGACTGGGACGGCGAGCAGGTCACGCTCTGCGTCGGCATCGCGGCCAAGGACGGCGGGCACGTGCCGCTGCTGGCGGCGCTGGCCGAGATCCTGCTCGACCCCGACCGCGCCAGGACGCTGCGCGAGGCCACCGAAGTCTCACAAGTGATGAAGGAGCTCACAGCGTGAAGGTCGCCAGATTCCATGCTCCCGGCGACATCCGGATCGAGGACGCGCCGGAGCCCGTCGCCGGGCCCGGCGAGCTGAAGATCCGCGTACGGAACTGCTCGACGTGCGGCACGGACGCCAAGATCCTCAAGTTCGGGCACCACCACATCAGGCCGCCACGCGTGATGGGCCACGAGATCGCCGGCGAGGTCGTGGACACGGGCGAGCGGGTGCAGGTGATCGCCGCGATCCCGTGCGGCACCTGCGCGGAGTGCCTGCGCGGCCGCCTGACCGTCTGCCCGAACCAGGAGTCGATGGGCTACCACTACGACGGCGGCTTCGCCGAGTACATGGTGATCCCGGCCAAGGTGCTGGCCGTGAACGGCGTCAACGCCATCCCGCCGGGCGTCGGCTTCGCCGAGGCGTCGGTGGCCGAGCCTCTCGCCTGCGTGCTCAACGGGCAGTCGCTGGCGCGCGTGGGGGCGGGCGACGACGTGGTGGTGATGGGCGCGGGCCCGATCGGCTGCCTGCACGTACGCCTCGCGCGGGCCCGCGGCGCCGCCCGCGTCTTCCTCGTGGACGTCAACCCGCAGCGCCTGGCGATGGCCGCCGAGCTGGTGCGCCCGGACGCGGCGATCGACGCGGACCCGGTCGATCAGGTGTTCAAGCTGACCGGCGGGCGCGGCGCCGACGTGGTGATCACGGCGGCGGCCTCGGGTGCGGCGCAGGAGCAGGCGGTACGGATGGCGGCCCGGCAGGGGCGCATCAGCTTCTTCGGCGGCCTGCCCAAGGACGACCCGCTCGTCACCCTGGACTCCAACCTCGTGCACTACCGCGAGCTGTCCATCGTCGGCGCGAACGGCTCCAGCCCGGCCCACAACGCCGAGGCGCTGCGGCTCGTAGCCTCGGGGGACGTGGTGGTGTCCGACCTCATCACCCACCGGCTGCCGCTGCCCCGGGTGCTCGACGGGATCGACCTCGTCAGCAGGGGCGCGGCCATCAAGGTCACTATTGAGCCCTAGGAGGTTCGGGATGGCACAGCGAACGGTGATCGTGGCCTCTGCCAGCGGCCTGCACGCCCGGCCCGCCAAGCTGTTCGTGCAGGCGGCGGCGCGGCTGGGGGTGCCGGTGACGGTGCGGCTCGGGGAGAAGGCGGTCCCGGCGAAGAGCATGCTCGGCGTGCTGTCGCTGGGGGCCGTGCGCGGCACGGAGGTGACGCTGGAGGCGGACGGGCCGGGGGCGGAGGAGGCACTGGACTCGCTGGCGGCGCTGCTCGCGCGCGACCTTGACGCGGAAGAGGCCCTCGATGCCTGACCGGCCCGCCTTCTCCGGTTCGGGCGGGCTTCTGACCGGCCTCGGGGTCAGCCAGGGGCGGGCGGCGGGGCCGACGATGCGGATGGCCGCCCCTCCGACGCTGCCCCCGCCGCGCCCCGCCGCCGACCCCGCCGCCGAGTCGTCCGCCGTCGCCGCCGCCCTGGAGGCGGTCGCCGCGGACCTCACCCGGCGCGCCGCCGCCGCCTCAGGGGAGGCGGCGGACATCCTCGAGGCGCTGGCCATGATCGCCGACGACCCGATGCTGCTGGAGGACGCCCAGGGGCGGGCCCAGGAGGGCATGGACGCCGCCCACGCGCTGGACGCGGCCTTCGCGCAGCACCGGGACACGCTGGCCGCGCTCGGCGGCTACCTGGCCGAGCGGGCCGCCGACCTCGACGACCTCAAGCACCGGGCCGTGGCGTTCGCGCTCGGCCTCCCCATGCCGGGGCTCCCCTCCCCCGGCCACCCGTACGTGCTGGTGGCCGAGGATCTCTCCCCCGCCGACACCGCGGGCCTGGGCCCGGACGTGCTGGCGCTGGTGACCGAGCGGGGCGGGCCGACGAGCCACACCGCGATCCTGGCCCGCGGCCGGGGCCTGCCCGCCGTGGTGGCCTGCAAGGGGATCATGGACGTCCCGGACGGCACCGTGGTCGGCGTGGACGGCCGCACCGGCGAGCTCGCCGTCGGCCTCACCGAGCGGGAGGCGGCCGAGGTCCAGGAGGCAGACCGCGCGGAGCGGGCCAGGCTGGCGGCCGGGCGGGGCCCGGGCCGGACGTCGGACGGCCACCCGGTGAAGCTGCTGCTCAACATCGGCTCGGCCGGGGACCTGCGGCCGGGCGCCGAGGGGGTCGGGCTGTTCAGGACGGAGTTCCTGTTCCTGGACCGTACGACGGCGCCGTCGTTCGAGGAGCAGGTGGCCGCGTACGCGGAGGTGTTCGCCCAGGCGGAGAGCGTGATCGTGCGGACGCTCGACGCGGGCACCGACAAACCCCTGCCCTTCCTCGGCCTGCCCGGCGAGCCGAACCCTGCCCTCGGCGTGCGCGGCCTGCGCGTCGACCGGCTGCTGCCGGACGTCCTGGACACCCAGCTCGACGCCATCGCCGAGGCCGCCCGCAAGACGGGCGCGGAGGCATGGGTGATGGCGCCCATGGTCACCACGACGGCGGAGGCGACCGGGTTCGCGCGGCGCGCCCGCGCCAGGGGCATCGCCAGGGTGGGCGCGATGATCGAGGTCCCGGCGGCGGCGCTGCGGGCCGGGCGGCTGCTGCGGGAGATGGACTTCCTCAGCATCGGCACCAACGACCTGGCCCAGTACACCTTCGCCGCCGACCGCCAGCACTCCGCCCTCGCCGACCTGCTCGACCCGCGCCAGCCCGCGCTGCTGGAGCTGATCGCCATGTGCGCCGCCGCGGGGCAGGAGGCGGGCAAGCCGGTCGGGGTGTGCGGGGAGGCGGCCGGAGACCCGCTGCTCGCACCCCTGCTGGTGGGGCTCGGCGTGACCAGCCTGTCCATGGCCCCGGTGTGCGTCCCCGCCGTACGCGAGGCCCTGGCGGACCTCACGCTGGCCGACTGCCGCGAACGCGCCGCGGCCGCCCTCGCCTGACCGCGCCCCGGCTCCCCCAGGGTCCCTCGGCGCGCGTTCGCATGATGCCGCAATGCGCGTGCGGCCGCCCGCCTCCTTTCGTCTCCCTCAAAGGACACCAGCCACGTGCGGCGGGCCGCGGGATCGCGGTGGTCAGGGGGTCGGCTGCGCTGCGGTGGCGCGGAAGGCGAGGTGGTCGCCCTCGACGTCCGCCGTCACCCGGCCCCCCTCCTCGACCTCCCCGGTCAGCAGCATCGTGGCCAGCCGGTTGTCCACCTCCCGCTGCACCGCGCGGCGCAGCGGCCGGGCCCCGAACTCCGGCTGGTAGCCGCGCTCGGCCAGCCAGTCCTTGGCCGCGTCCGTGACCTCCAGCGCGACGCCCTGCCCGCGCAGCCGCTGCCGGGTGCGCTCCAGCATCAGGTCCACGATCTGGCGTAGCTGTTCCTTCTCCAGCCGCTTGAAGATGATCGTCTCGTCGATGCGGTTGAGCAGCTCCGGCCGAAGCGAGTGCCGCAGCAGGTCCATGAGCCGGTCCTCGAGCTCCTTGACGTCGCCCGGCGAGTCCAGGATGAGCTGGGCGCCGATGTTGCTGGTCATGATGACGATCGTGTTGGTGAAGTCCACCGTGCGGCCCTGGCCGTCGGTGAGGCGGCCGTCGTCGAGCATCTGCAGCAGGATGTTCATGACGTCCGGGTGGGCCTTCTCGATCTCGTCCAGCAGGATCACGCCGTGCGGGCGGCGGCGGACGGCCTCGGTGAGCTGACCGGCCTCCTCGTACCCGACGTATCCGGGCGGCGCGCCGATGAGGCGGGAGACCGTGTGCCGCTCCTGGAACTCGCTCATGTCGATGCGCACCATGTGGTCCTCGCCGCCGAACAGCGCCGCGGCGAGCGCCCGGGCCAGCTCCGTCTTGCCGACCCCCGTCGGGCCGAGGAACAGGAAGCTGCCGATCGGGCGGTTCGGGTCCTTCAGGCCCGCCCGCGCCCGGCGTACGGCCTCGGCGATGGCGGTGACGGCCTCCTCCTGGCCGATCACGCGCTCGTGCAGGTGCTCCTCCAGGCGCATCAGGCGCTCGCGCTCCTGCTGGGTGAGCTGGGTGACCGGGATGCCGGTGCGGCGGGAGACGATCTCGGCGATGTCCTCGACCGTGACCAGGGGCACGCTGTCCGTGCCGTGCCGGGCGCGTTCGACCTCCGGTCTGATCTTGTCGATCTGCGTGGTGAGGTCCTTGGCGCGGTCGAAGTCCTCGGCGGAGACGGCCTGGTCCTTGTCCCGGCGCAGCGCGTCGAGCCGTTCCTCCAGCTCCCGTACGTCGGCGCCGGGCGTGCGCGAGCGCAGCCGCACCCGGGCGGAGGCCTGGTCCATGAGGTCGATGGCCTTGTCGGGCAGGAACCGGTCGGAGACGTAGCGGTCGGACAGGGTCGCGGCCGCGTCGAGCGCCTCGTCGGTGATGCGGACCTGGTGGTGCGCCTCGTACGCGTCCCGCAGCCCGGCCAGGATCTCGACCGTCTCCTCCACGCTCGGCTCGGCTACCAGGATGGGCTGGAAGCGGCGTTCGAGCGCGGCGTCCTTCTCGATGTTCTTGCGGTACTCGTCGATCGTGGTGGCCGCGATGACGTGCAGCTCGCCGCGGGCCAGGGCGGGCTTGAGGATGTTGGCCGCGTCCATGGCGCCTTCGGCGGCGCCCGCGCCGACCAGGTTGTGGACCTCGTCGATGAAGACGATGATCTCGTCGGAGTGCGCGCGTACCTCGTCGATGACCTTCTTGATGCGCTCCTCGAACTCGCCGCGGTACTTCGTCCCGGCCACCATGCCGGTCAGGTCGAGGCCGACGACGCGCCGGTCCTTCAGCGTGTCGGGGACGCTGCTGTTCACGATGCGCTGGGCGATGCCCTCGACGATCGCGGTCTTGCCGACGCCCGGCTCGCCGATCAGGCACGGGTTGTTCTTGGTGCGGCGCGAGAGCACCTCGATGGCCTGCTCGATCTCCTCCTCGCGGCCGACGACCGGGTCCAGCCTGCCCTGCCTGGCCTCCTCGGTCATGTCCCTGCCGTACTCGTCGAGCGTCGGCGTGTCGCTCTTGCGGCGCGGCTCGCCGTCGGTCCGGCGCGGGACGGCCGTCATGGCCTCCTGCAGCTCGTTCGCGGAGACGCCCTGGTCCTGGAGGATCCGGGCGGCGCCGGAGTCGGGGCGCGCGGCGATCGCGAGCAGCAGGTGCTCGGGCCCGATGTACGACGACCGCAGCGCACGCGAGATCCGCTGGGCGTCGAGGATGGCCCTCTTGGCGGCCGGTGAGAGCGTGGCGGGCGGCTCGCCGGCCTCGCCCGGCCCGGCCACCTCGTCGATGCGGTCGCGCACCCGGCCCACGTCCACCCCGGCCGTGCGCAGCGTGTTGCGGATGGCGTCGTCCTCCGTCAGGGCGTCGAGGATGTCGAGCACGTCCAGGTCGGGGGCGCCGCGCTCACCGGCGGCGTCCATGGCCCGCGCCAGGACCTCCCTCGCCGAGGCGGACAGCAGCCGGCCGACGTCCACCCGCTGCACGCCGGGCCGGGTAGGCGGCCAGGATTCCATGCCGCCGAACACCCGGCCCGTGAGCTCTTCGAACCCTCTGAACGGGTCCCCACCGAAAAACGACATCGCATGTCCCCCCTCGATTCGGGGGACCCCTACCGCGTACGCCGAACGTCACACCCAGCGTCAGGCAAAGCCTCGGGCCAGGTCAGGGACGTCGGCGCAGGCCCGCGTCGCCCAGCTCCGGCGGCTGCCAGCCCCGGTCGGCGGGGTTGAGCGTGACGCCGGGCGGGACGATCTCGTCGATCCTGTCGAGCACGTCGTCCGTCAGCCGCACATCGGCGGCCGTGAGCTGGCCCTCCAGGTGTTCCATGGTGCGCGGCCCGATGATGGCCGAGGTCACCGCCCGGTGCCTGATCGTGAACGCGATCGCCAGCTCGACCAGCGTGACGCCCGCCTCCTCGGCCAGCACGGCGAGCTGCTCGACGGCGTCCAGCTTGCGCTGGTTGACCTCCTTGGTCAGGTCGTACCGCTCGGGCAGCCGGGACGCCCTGCGCGTCTGCGGCTGCTCCTGCCCCTTGCGGTAGCGGCCGCTCAGCCAGCCGCCGGCCAGCGGGCTCCACACGATGACGCCCATGCCGTACTTCTCGGCCACGGGCAGCATGTCGGCCTCGATGCCGCGGGCGAGCAGCGAGTACGGCGGCTGCTCGCACACGAACCGCTCGAGCGAGCGCCGCTCCGCCGCCCACTGGGCCTCGACGATCTGGTGGGCGGGGAAGGTGGAGCTGCCGATGTAGCGGACCTTGCCCTGCCGTACGAGGTCGGTGAGCGCGCCGAGGGTCTCCTCGATGTCGGTGGCCGGGTCGGGCCGGTGGATCTGGTAGAGGTCGATCCAGTCGGTGCCGAGGCGGCGCAGGCTGTTCTCGACCTCCTGGATGATCCAGCGGCGGGAGTTGCCCCGCTGGTTGGGGCCCTCGCCCATGGCGCCGTGGGCCTTGGTGGCCAGCACCACGTCGTCGCGTCTGCCCGACTTGGCGAGCGCCTGGCCGACGAACTCCTCCGACTGGCCCTGGGCGTAGACGTCGGCGGTGTCGATGAAGTTGATCCCCGAGTCGAGCGCGCGGTCGATGATCCTGGCGCACTCCGCGGGGTCGGATTCACCCCACCCGCCGAACATCATCGCTCCCAGGCAGAGCGGGCTTACCTTGAGTCCAGTACGTCCAAGTACGCGATATTCAGTCACAGAAGTCACTCTGTCCCAATGGCGGTCTTGATGGGAGTGTCCCCAGAGACGAGTTCCAGGGTCCTGCGGGCCGTACCGGGGGCTTCCAGCAGGGCCGCGATGACGGCGGCCACGTCGTCGCGCGGCACCGCCCCCCGCACGACCTCGGGGGCCAGCCGCACCAGGCCCGTGCCGGGCTCGTCGGTCAGCCGTCCGGGCCGCAGGATCGTCCAGTCGAGGTCGCGGGCGCGCAGGTCCTCCTCGGCCTCGGTCTTGGCCGTGATGTACGCGGCCCAGACCTCGTCGCCACCCTGCGGCGCTCTGCCCGCGCCCATGGAGGAGACCTGGATGAACCGCCGCACACCCGCGCGCTCGGCGGCGTCGGCCAGCAGCACGGACGCGGCCCGGTCCACGGTGTCCTTGCGGGCCGCGCCGCTGCCGGGACCGGCTCCGGCCGCGAAGACCACCGCGTCGGCGCCCTCGGCGATCGCCGCCACCTCTTCGACGGTCGCCCGCTCCAGATCGCACACCACTGCCTCGGCTCCGGTGGCCTCGATGTCGGCGACATGCGCGGGATTGCGCACGATGCCGACCGCGCCGGACTTGAGCCGCTCCTCCAGAAGCAGGGCGATCTTCCCGTGACCACCCGCGATGATGATCCGCATAGTCCCTCATGGTGTCATGGACCCATGAGCGAGTTTCCGGAGGCCCCGACGCCGGCATTCCTGTTCGACCTGGACGGCACCCTGATAGACAGCGTTTACCAGCACGTCATCGCATGGCGGCAGGCGTTGTCGAGCATGGGGATCGACCTGTCGGTGTGGCGGATCCACCGGCGCATCGGCATGAGCGGCGGGCTGTTCGTCAGCGCCCTGCTGCGCGAGACCGGGCTGAAGCTGACGCGGGAGCAGATCGAACAGTTGCAGACCACGCACATGGAGGCGTACGAGCAGCAGGTCCACTCCGTCCGGCCGCTGCCCGGCGCGGCGGAGCTGCTGTCGGAGCTCTCCTCGCGCGGCGTGCCGTGGGCGATCGCCACCAGCGGGTACGCCCGCACGGCGCGGCTCGCGCTGGGCATGCTGGGCCTGCCGGACGACACCCCGATGATCACGCGCGACATGGTGCGCCGGGCGAAGCCGGACCCCGACCTGTTCCTGGCCGGTGCGGCACTGGTCCGGGTGGACCCCGCGCATGCCATGGTGGTGGGCGACAGCGTCTGGGACCTGCTCGCCGCCCGCCGGGCCGGCGCGCTGGGCATCGGGCTGCAGTCCGGTGGGTACGGCAGGGACGAGCTCGAACGCGCCGGCGCCTTCAGGGTCTACGCCGATCCGGCTGACATGCTGGACAGGCTCGACGAGCTGGGCGTCCGACAGTCCGACTGATGCTGGAATATCCCCTGGAACCACCGAGCTGGATCATGCGTATCCCCCACAAAGGAGCTTGAGATGGACTTGGCAGACATCGGCGTCACCGGCCTGGCCACCATGGGGCGCAATCTGGCCCGTAACCTGGCCAGGCACGGATACGCGGTAGCCGTGCACAACCGCACATATGGGCGCACGCAGCAGCTGGTCAAGGAGTTCGGCGGGGAGGGCACGTTCGTCCCGTCCGAGGACCTGGCCGCCTTCGTGGCCTCGCTGAAGCGGCCACGCCGGGCGATCATCATGGTGAAGGCGGGGGCGGGCACCGACGCGGTGATCGACCAGCTCGCCGACCTGATGGAGCCCGGCGACATGATCGTCGACGGCGGCAACGCGCACTTCGACGACACCCGCCGGCGCGAGGCGGCGCTGCGCGAGCGCGGCCTGCACTTCGTCGGCACCGGCATCTCGGGCGGCGAGGAAGGCGCGCTGAACGGGCCCAGCATCATGCCGGGCGGCTCGAAGGAGTCGTGGGAGGCGCTCGGCCCGATCCTGCAGGACATCTCGGCCAAGGTGGACGGGGTGCCGTGCTGTGTCCACGTCGGCCCCGACGGTGCCGGACATTTCGTGAAAATGGTCCACAACGGCATCGAGTATTCGGACATGCAGCTCATCGCCGAGTCGTACGACCTGCTGCGCCAGGCCCTGGGCGCGACCCCGGCCGAGCTGGCCGCGGTGTTCCGCGAGTGGAACCGGGGTGAGCTGGACTCGTACCTGATCGAGATCACCGCCGAGGTGCTCGACCAGGTGGACGCCGAGACGGGCCGGCCGTTCGTGGACGTCGTGGTGGACCAGGCCGAGCAGAAGGGCACCGGCCGGTGGACCGTGCAGAGCGCGCTCGACCTGGGCGTGCCGGTGACGGGCATCGCCGAGGCGACCTTCGCCCGCGCCCTGTCCGGCCACCCGGAGCAGCGCGCCGCCGCCGCGCCCCTGCAGGGTCCCGGCCTTTCCGGGGTCGGGGGGAGCGAGCTGGTGGAGGACGTCCGGCAGGCCCTGTACGCGTCCAAGATCGTCGCGTACGCGCAGGGCTTCGACCAGATGGCCGCCGCCTCCCGTGAGTACGGCTGGGACGTCGACCTGGGGGCCATGGCCACGATCTGGCGCGGTGGGTGCATCATCCGGGCCAAGTTCCTGGACCGGATCCGGGCCGCGTACGACGCCAACCCGGCCCTGCCGACGCTCCTGGCCGACCCGACCTTCGCGGCCGCGCTGGACGCGGGGCAGGAGGCCTGGCGGCGCGTGGTGACGACGGCGGTACAGATCGGCGTGCCCACGCCCGGCTTCTCGTCGGCGCTGGCCTACTACGACGGCCTGCGCCGCGACCGCCTCCCGGCCGCGCTGATCCAGGGGCTGCGCGACTTCTTCGGCGCGCACACCTACCGCCGGGTGGACAAGGAGGGCTCCTTCCACACGGACTGGTCCGGCGACCGCACCGAACACCCGGCCTGACCCACACCCACCACCACCGCCGCCCCGGAGCCCCGGCGGCCACGCCACCCGCCGGCCCAACGATCCGCCCTCCGGCCGCGCCGCCACCGACACGCGGCGACTGTGCCGGTGGGCGGTGGCCGTCTCAGGGGTGGGGTGGTCGTGTCGGGGGCGGGTGGCGGCGGTGGGCGGTGGTGCAAGGATGTTCAAGACCCGGACGCCCCCTCCCCGGGAGGCTGGGCGCATGACAGCGACACTTACCTCCATCGTCATCGACTGCGCCGACCCCACCGCCCTGGCGTCCTTCTACGCGCAGGCCACCGGCTGGCGGATCACCCCGGGTGACCCCGACTTCGTCAGCCTCGAGGGCGGCCCGGTCTCGGTCGGTTTCCAGCGGATCGACGGCTACCGGGGCCCGGCCTGGCCGGACAGCGGCAAGCACGCGCACCTCGACTTCACGGTCCCCGACGTCGAGGCCGCCATGAAGGAACTGGCCGATCTCGGCGCCACCGTGCCCGACTTCCAGCCGGGCGGCGGCGACTGGACCGTGCTCCTCGACCCCGAAGGCCACCCCTTCTGCGTCATGGGCGGCTGACTCGTCCGGGGTCCGGGGTCCCTCGCGCTCTCGTTCAGGCAGTGCGGGGGGCGAGCAGGCGGCGCAGGGCGGTCGGGGTGTGGCCGACGTGGAGGCGGATCGTACGGGTGAGGTGGGCCTGGTCGGCGAACCCGAGGTCGGCGGCCAGGCCGGCCAGGCTCGGCTCGCCGTCCTCCAGCCGGTCGAGCGCCCGGCCCACACGCACGCGGTTGCGGTAGTGGGTCAGGGAGACGCCCAGCTCCCGGGTGAACGCCCGGCTGAGCTGGTACGGCGAGACGGCCAGGAGCTCGGCCAGCGACATCAGCCCACCGGCCGCCGGATGATCGGCGGCGATGGCCTCCCGGGCGGCGTCGGCGATCACCGCCCCGGACCTCGGCCCATCGCCGCCCCGGGAGGCGCTCCCCTTGGCTGCATACGCCTTCGCGACACCCCGCCCCCCGGTGTCGGCTCCTCCCGTGCCACCAACCCCGGCGTCGTCCGTCCGAGCGGCGGCGGCGTCGGTACCCAGCCGGGGGCCGGGCATCACGCCGGCGGTTGCCTCGGTGCCGCGCGGCCCAAGAGCCGGCGCTTCGATGCTTTCCGGCCCAAGGGCAGGCGCCGTGGTCTTGGGGACGGACGCCTCGGTGGTGCTCGCTCCGAGGCGGGGCGCATCGGTGACGCCCGAGCCGGAGGAGGCCGGTGTCGGGGTTGGGGTCAGTTGGGCAAGGCTGGTGGCGATGAGGGAGAGCAGGGACTCGGCCAGCTCGAAAGCCGTGTCCCCGCCCCGCGCCGCCACCAGGAACCGCCGATGGGCGAGGTCGAGGCGGGCGTCCACGTACAGGGTCGGCCGGCCCGGCGGGCCCTCCCCCGCGAGCGTGTGCCACAGCTCCGGGGTCAGGGACACCGAGGTGCACACGTCGCCGCCCGCCGGGTGGGCGAAGTGCTCCTCCTCGCCGGGCACCCCGAGGTAGGCCATCGTCGGGTCGATCACGGCGGCCCGGCCGTCCGCCTTGCGCCGGAACAGGCCGCGGCGCACCAGCACCAGGCGGTGCGCGGAGCCCAGCTCCGCCGCCGACCACCCGCGATGGTCGTCGGCGCAGGTCACGGCATCGAGGTGGAACCCGTCCCCGGCAGCGAGACGCACAGCTGAACGCACCCGCGGAACGTTACGCCGCGGGTACGACATTCTCCTGCGGCACTAGCGGCCGCCGATGCCGATCGTGTTGGCGACCGCCGTGACCACGCAGAACCCGAACGGCCCGCTCGCGTCATGCATGGTGACCTGCCCCGTGGCGACCCCGGCGGCGGACAGGTGGCCGGTGGCCTCGACCCCGATCAGCTCCGCGGACGGGAGCCGGGCGAGCGTCAGCGTGTAGTCGGCGTTGATGAAGCGCAGCCCCTCCACCCCGGAGTTGCTCAGCGGGCTGGCGAAGTCGGCGGCCAACGCCGCGCGTACGAACGGCGTCAAAGGCTCCTCGTCCACCAGCGGATACGACTCCCGCATCCACACCCGCCCCGGCCCGGGTGCCCCCCACTCGGTCACCCGCCACAGGTCGAACGGCGGCTTCCACGTGACCTGCCCGTCCACCGGCGGTTCGGAGGGCGCGGGCGTGTCCCACGGGGGTGTGACGAACGTCTGCTCCCCCTCCGGCTGCTCCCCCTGCCGCAGCAGCACCGCGCCGGCCCGCCCGATCACCCCCTGCTCGGTGATGATCACCGCGTCGGCCACGAGGATCCTGCGCCCGGCCCTGACCAGCGAGGTCTCCACCGTGACCGGCACCATCGGGCTGTTGCGGAACAGATCGACCGTCAGGCGGGCGAAGTGCAGCCCCGGCTGGGCGTAGCGGCGCTCGATGGCGCGGGCGGCGAGCCCGCCGAGCAGGCGGCCGTGGAGCATGTCGGGGGACCAGGGACCTCGGGCGTGCGGCGCGGGGACCAGCTCGCCCTTCTTCTGGGTGAAGAACGCTGACACAGAATCAGATTCTAGAGGAGAGCAGCCGTTCACCGAGAGCACGCAGGTGTTCCTTCAGCTCCAGGGGCTCCAGCACCTCGAAGTCCACGTCCAGGAAGGCCACCACCATGGCCATCATGCGCAGGTCGTCGCCGCGCAGGGTGAGCAGGCAGGTGTGCTCGTCCACCGGCTCGACGGCGCCCGCCGTCCGGCCCTCGATCCGCTCGGCGGGCGCGCGCAGCAGGAAGCGGCTCTCGTGCGGCCACATCTCGTGCGCCAGGCGGTGCTGCACCCAGGCGGCCACGTCGGGGGCGGGCGGCTCGCGCGGCGTGAAGCGCGGGCCGTTCGGGGTCCGCAGGCGCATCCGGTCGGCCCGGTACGTGCGCCAGTCGCCGCGGTCGGCGTCCCAGCCGACCAGGTACCAGCGGTTGCCCTTGGTGACGAGGCTGTGCGGCTCGGCCCTCCTGAGCGCGCTCTCGCCCCGGTGGCCGGTGTAGTCGAAGCGGAGCTGCTCGTGGTCGCGGCAGGCGGCGGCCACGTGGGTGAGCACGTCAGGGTCCACGGTGGGGCCCGCGCGGTCGATGCGTACGGTGTGCCGCTGCAGCGTGTTGACCCGCTGCCGCAGGCGGGCGGGCAGGACCTGTTCGAGCTTGGCCAGCGCGCGAACGGAGGTCTCCTCGATGCCGGTCACGGTGCCGTTCGCGGCGGTGCGCAGGCCGACCGCGACCGCCACGGCCTCCTCGTCGTCGAGCAGCAGCGGCGGCAGCTGCGCGCCCGCGCCCAGCCGGTAGCCGCCGGAGACGCCGGGCGTCGAATGGACCGGGTAGCCGAGGCTGCGCAGCCGGTCGACGTCGCGGCGCATCGTCCGGGGGGCGACGCCGAGCCGCTCCGCCAGGTCGGCGCCGGGCCACTCGCGCCGGGCCTGCAGGAGGGCCAGCAGGCGCAGCAATCTCGCCGAGGTGTCCAACACGGACACCATTGTGGCCCGAATCTGGCCGCAATGGCTCCTAGCGTTTCAGGCATGGACGAATTCGTCATCGACATATCCCAGGACCGGCTCGACGACCTGCGTGAGCGGCTGCAGCGCACCCGCCGGCCCGACGCCCTCGACGGGGTCGGCTGGTCGTACGGGGTGCCGCCCGAAGCGGTCGGCGAGCTGGCCGCGTACTGGCTCGACGGCTACTCCTGGCGCGCGCACGAGGCCAGGCTCAACGCCTTCCCGCAGTACACGACCGTGATCGACGGGCAGCGCGTGCACTTCGCGCACGTGCGCTCGCCCCGGCCCGACGCGCTGCCGCTGCTGCTGACGCACGGGTGGCCCAGCACGTTCGCGGACTTCTCGCGCGTCGCCGGGCCGCTCAGCCGGGACTTCCACCTGGTCATCCCGTCCATCCCGGGGTTCGCGTTCTCGGGCCCCACGACGGAGCCGGGCTGGGGCGTGCGGCGGGTCGCCGCCGCCTGGGTGGAGCTGATGGCGCGGCTCGGTTACGAGCGCTACGGCACGCAGGGCGGCGACTTCGGCGCCCTGGTCTCCCCCGCCATCGCGCGACTGGCCCCCGAACGGGTGGTCGGCGTGCACGTGAACGCGCTCACCGCGTTCGTCACCGACGACATGTCGGGCCTGACCGAGGCCGAGACGGAGCGGGCCCGGGGCGTCGAGCGGTGGCGGAAGGAGTTCTCCGGGTACGCCGCCATCCAGGGCACCAGGCCGCAGACGCTCGCGTACGCCCTGGCGGACTCGCCGGCCGGGCTGCTCGGCTGGACCCTCGACGCGTTCGCCTCCTGGGGGCGGGACGTGGGCGGGGTGCCCGCCGACGACGTCCTCACCGACGTCTCCATCCTCTGGCTCACCGGCACCGCCGGATCCTCCACCCGCATCTACCGGGAGAGCGGCGGCGACTGGGCGGTGCCGGACGCGCCGGGCAAGACCCCGACGGGCGTGGCGGTCTTCCCCGGCGACAGCACGGTCCGGCGGTACGCCGAGCAGGCGCACAACGTGGTGCACTGGTCGGAGTTCGCGACGGGCGGCCACTACGCCGCCCTGGAGGCCCCCGACCTGCTGGCCGCCGACATCAGGACCTTCTTCGCAGGGCTGTGAACGCCCCCGGAGGTCAGTGGAACTGAGGGACGATCAGGTAGATGCCGTACAGCACGACCGCGGCGCAGGCGGTGAAGCACAGGACGGCCGCGGCCAGGCCGCCGGCGCCGGTGCCCCGCTCCTGCGCCGACTGACGGGCCGACTGACGGGCCGCGAGCGCCAGCGCGCCGAGCGAGAATACCGCGACGACGATCACGCTGACGGCCAGGCTGATGACGAAGACCTGTCCGAGGGCGTCCCATTTGATGTCCATCGGCGTCCGCCCTTCAGACCGGGGCGGGCACGTCGTTGACGTTGCCCGCGTGAACGGGTTCGCGGCGGCTGGCCGCGTACAGACCGCCCGCCGCCGCGATCGCCACCAGCGCGGTGACGGCGACGCCGAGGGTGCCGGTGGTGGCCACGGCCGCCACAACCGCGCCCACCGCGGCGGCGGACGGCAGGGTCAGCAGCCAGGCCAGCGCCATCCGGCCCGCCACGCTCCAGCGCACCTTGGCCAGCCGGCGGCCCAGCCCGGTGCCGAGGATCGCGCCGGACACCACCTGCGTGGTCGACAGCGCGAACCCCAGGTGGGAGGAGGCGAGGATGACCGTGGTCGCGCTCGCCTCGGCGGCGAAGCCCTGCGGCGACTCGATCTCGGTGAGCCCCTTGCCCATGGTGCGGATGATCCGCCAGCCCCCGAGGTACGTGCCCAGCCCGATGGCCAGCCCGGCGGTGGCGATCACCCACAGCGGCGGGTTCGAGCCGGAGGCCAGCGCCCCGGACGAGATCAGCGTGAGCGTGATGACGCCCATGGTCTTCTGGGCGTCGTTGGTGCCGTGCGCCAGCGACACCAGCGAGGCCGAGACGATCTGCCCGAACCGGAACGTGCCCGTCACCGACTCGTGCCGGGCCCTGGCGGTGAGCGAGTACGCCAGGAAGGTGGCGGTCATCGCGACGAACCCGGCGATCAGCGGCGAGGCCACCGCCGGGATGAGGATCTTCTGTACCACCGTGCCGAAGTTCACGCCCTGGATGCCGGCGCCCACCCACACCGCGCCGATGAGCCCTCCGAACAGCGCGTGCGAGGAGCTGGACGGCAGCCCCAGGAGCCAGGTGAGCAGGTTCCACAGGATCGCGCCGATCAGCCCGGCGAACACCATCGGCGGGGTCACCAGGGTGTCGTCCACGATCCCGCCCGAGATCGTCCTGGCCACCTCGACCGACAGGAACGCGCCCACCACGTTCAGCACGCCCGAGATCGCCACCGCCACCCGCGGCCGCAGCGCGCCGGTCGCGATCGAGGTGGCCATCGCGTTGGCCGTGTCGTGGAAGCCGTTCGTGAAGTCGAACACCAGCGCCGTGATGATCACCACGACGACCAGGAACGTCACATGCTCCATGAGGGTTTCCCCATCGTCTCGACGTCACCAGGACGGTAGACCGGGGCGATGAACCGGCCGTGAACTCCTGTCGGCCATCATGCATACCCGCGGCACCGCCAAATACCGGCCAAGGAGGGTTACGGAGTGGTTCATGGTTAATTAGCCGATTAGGACATATGTCCGGCCATCATCCAGACGTGCGTATCGTTCGGTTAGCGAACTTCGTCACTCCCACGTCGGGCGGGCTGCGTACCGCCCTGCATGAGCTCGGCACCGGCTACGCGGCGGCGGGACACGAGCCCGTCCTGGTCGTCCCCGGCGTGGCGGCCCGCGACGAGCGGACCCCGGCCGGACGGGTCGTCACCCTGCCGGGCCCGGTGGTCCCCGGTCTCGGCGGCTACCGGGTCATCGCCGCCCGCGGCACGCTGAGACGCCTCCTGGAGGAGCTGGCACCCGACCGGATCGAGGTGTCGGACCGCACCACCCTGCGCTGGCTCGGCCCCTGGGCCAGGGCCGCGGGTGTCCGCTCGGTCATGGTCTCGCACGAGAGCCTGTCGGCGCTGCTGCGCCTGTACGGTCCCCTCGGCCGGCTGGCCGACCCCGTCAACCGCGCCACCGCGGCCCGGTTCGACACTGTGGTGTGCACGACCGCCTGGGCCGCGGCCGAGTTCGCCAGGCTGGGCGTGACGAACCTGGTCCGGGTGCCGCTCGGGGTGGACCTCGCCACGTTCTCCCCCGAGCGCTTCGACCCCGGCCTGCGCTCCCGCCTGGCCGCGCGGGGCGAGGCGCTGCTGGTGCACTGCGGCCGCCTGTCTCCCGAGAAGCGGCCCGACCGCTCCATCCGCGCCCTCGCCGAGCTGCGCCGCAGGGGTGTCCCGGCCGTGCTGGTGGTGGCCGGCGACGGGCCACTGCGGCGCAGGCTCACCCGGCTGGCGGACGGACTGCCGGTCCGCTTCCTCGGCCACCTCGCCGACCGGGACGCGCTGGCCGCGCTGCTCGCGACCGCGGACGTGGCCCTCGCCCCCGGCCCGGTGGAGACGTTCGGCCTGGCGGCGCTGGAGGCGCTGGCCAGCGGCACCCCGGTCGTGGCCACGCGCGACAGCGCCCTGCCCGAGGTCATCGGCCCGGCGGGGGCGGCGGTGGCCGACGACCCGGCGGCCTACGCCGGCGCGATCGAGGAGCTGCTGTCCGACCCCGCGCGCCGGGAGCGGGCCCGGGCCAGGGCCGAGCGGTACGGCTGGCCCGCCGCGGTCCGGGGCTTCCTGGACGCGCACGGCCTGATCGGCCCGCCCGCGAGGCCGCGATGACGCGGATGGTCTCCCTGGGCGACTCGGTCACGGTCGGACTGGGCGATCCGGTGCCGGGGCGCGGCTGGGCCGGGCTTCTGGCCGAGGCGCTGGCGCCCGCCGAGCTGAGCAACCTCGCCGTCTGCGGCGCCCGCGTCGCCGACGTCGTACGCGACCAGCTCCCCCGGGCGCTGGCCCTGCGCCCGTCCCTCGCCACCGTGCTCGTCGGCGTGAACGACACCCTGCGCGGCGACTTCGCCCCCCGCCAGATCCACGCGGACCTGGAACGCCTGATCACCCGGCTGCGCGCGGACCAGGTCACCGTGCTCACCGCCACGCTGCCCGACCCCGGCCTCATGCTGCGGATTCCGGAGCTGCTGCGCCGCCCCCTCGCCCGGCGCGTCCACGTCGTCAACACGATCGTGACCGGCCTCGCGCACCGCCACGGAACCATCCACCTCGATCTCGCCCGGCAACCCGCCCTGTACGAGCGGCGCATGTGGGGCGCCGACCGCCTGCACCCCAGCGAACGCGGGCACCGCCACCTGGCCCGGCTCTTCGCCGCCGAACTGCGCGAGCGCGGCGTCCCCGCGCGGCTGCCGGACCCGGAGCCCGCGAACGCCGAGCCCACCGCCTGGGCCAGCGCCTTCTGGCTGGCCACCGCGGGCACCGCCTGGCTGGTCCGGCGGTCCCGCGACTTCCTGCCCGCCTTCGCGAGGCTCGTCGCCCAGGAGATCTGGCACGAGAAATTCGCCGTACGGGCGACTGCCGGTGAACCGGACGTCGCCCCCAACCGGAATGAAACATCACATGAGGGTCGCCATTGTGGCCGAGTCGTTCCTGCCCCAGGTCAACGGGGTCACCAACTCGGTCTGCCGCGTTCTTGACCACCTGGCCGCCACCGGGCACGACGCCATGGTGGTCGCCCCGGCCCCCGCTCCCCCGTCCTACGCGGGCTTCCCGGTCCACCCGGTCCGCAGCCTCGCCCTGCCGTTCTACCGCTCCGTCACGGTGGGCCTGCCCGGCATGCGCCTGTCCCGTACGCTCGCCGGCTTCAAGCCCGACGTCGTCCACCTCGCCTCCCCCGCCCTGCTGGGCGCGGCCGGGATGGCCGCCGCCCGGCGGCTGGGCCTGCCCACCGTGGCCGTGTTCCAGACCGATCTGGCCGGATTCGCCCGCCAGTACGGCGTCCGCGGCGACCCGGTCATCTGGTCGTGGCTGCGGCGGGTGCACCGGCACGCCACCCGTACCCTCGCCCCCTCCACGCCGACCCTGCGCGAGCTGGCCGGCCACGGCATACCCCGCCTGTCGTTGTGGGGCCGCGGCGTCGACCTCGACCTGTTCCATCCCCGGCACCGCAGCGAGGAGCTGCGCCGCCGGCTCGCCCCGGACGGCCAGACCATCGTCGGATACGCCGGTCGCCTGGCCGCCGAGAAACAGCCTCAGCTGCTCGCCGCGCTCGCCGACGTCCCCGGGGTGCGGCTGGCCGTCGTGGGGACCGGCCCCATGGAGCGGCGGCTGCGCGGGCTGCTGCCCGGGGCGGAGTTCTTCGGCCTGCGCACCGGCCCCGACCTGGCCCGCGTCCTCGCCTCTCTGGACGTGTTCGTCCACACCGGCAGCAACGAGACCTTCTGCCAGGCCGTCCAGGAGGCCCTCGCCTGCGGCGTGCCGGTCGTCGCCCCGGCCGCGGGCGGCCCCCTCGACCTGGTCCGGCCGGGGGCCAACGGCCTGCTCTACGCCGGCGGCGACCCGTCGGCGCTGCGCGCGGCCGTCGCCGCCCTCGCCGGGGACCCCGATCGCCGCGCCCGCATGGCCCGGCAGGCCAGGGAGTCGGTGCGCGACCGCGACTGGACCTCGGTGTGCGAGGAGCTGGTCGGCCACTATCACGGCGTCGTGACGGGCGAGCCGGCCTCTCCGGGTTCGGCTGGATTTCGGCGGCGCGCCACCGTAGGCTCCCCCAATGCGCGATCTAGGTGAGGACCCCCGGCCCGTCCGGGGCGCGGTACGCGAGATCCACTCCCTCGGCGACTCGGCCACCCTGTCCTACTCCCCCGACCTCGACGGCCTGGCCGACCCGGGGGAGATCGTCTGGGCCTGGGTTCCTTACGAGGAGGACCCGTCCCGCGGCAAGGACCGCCCCCTGCTGGTCGTGGGCCGGACCGGGCGCCGGCTCCTCGGCGTGATGCTCTCCAGCAAGGGCGACGACGGGCCCGACTGGGTAGAGCTCGGCGCCTGGGGCCGGGACGAGCGGGTGTCGTACGTACGGCTGGACCGGGTGTTCGTGCTGGACGAGGACGACATCCGGCGCGAGGGCGCGGTGCTCGACGGCGACCGCTTCGCGCGGGTGGCGGCCCGGCTCATGAAGACCTACGGCTGGGACGCCGGCCGGTAGCCCCCGTCACGGCGCGTCAGCCCAGGAAACCCGCCTGGCCGAGCCAGTCGAGATACCGGTCCCGTCCACGAGCTGCTCGGCGGGCCGGGCGGGGCCCCGGCGAACCTGTGGCCGCCCGTGGCGTAGACGTGCATCTCGGCCGGGTGGCCGGCGGCGTGCCAGGCCGCGTACAGCGCGAGACCGGACGACACGACCCCCTCGCCCACGTCGTCACCGGCGAACGCGATGAACAGCGGCGGCGCGTCCGGCGGCACGGTGTACGGCTCGAAGGAGGTGCCGTAGATCGCCGCGGCGAAGCCGGGCCGGGTGTCCGCGTCGTACCCCGTCGCGGTGACGGTCGTGAGCAGGCCGCCCGCGGAGAAACCCATGATCCCGATGCGCCGCGGGTCGACGCCCCAGGTGGCGGCCCGCTCGCGGACGACGCGCATGGCCAGGAGGGCATCGTCCTTGGCGACGCGGGCGTACGTCTTGATGGCGTCCATGATGCAGCCGGAGTTGCCCGGCCGTCGTGATCTCGGGGAGGAAGGTCTCGTGGCCGAGCATCGCCTCCTGCGAGGCGCCCTCCCATAAGGGGATGAGTTCCATGGCGGTGCCTGCTCTCGGATGAGGATCAGGAGTGGACGGGGGTGACGGTTCCCGCGTCGCCGTCGACGACGACCCGCCGGCCGTCGGCAAGGCGCCCGGTGGCCGCGCCGGTGCCGAGGACGGCCGGGATGCCGTATTCGCGGGCGACGCCGAGCCGATCATGCATGCGGCCCCACTGGCGGGCGCGCCGCCGGGCCGATCACGCGCACAAGGGGCACCCGCCGGCTGCGACGCCTTCGGAGGGCGGTGCGCGCTGCGGCGCGGTGGGGTTACCTGGTGGAGGCGCGTGCCACCAGATCGGGCTGGAAGATCACCTGGCGGTGCTCGTGGCCGACCGGCCGGTTGGCCTCCTCCAGCAGCATCACGGCCGCCGTGTGGCCGAGCTGCTCGCGCGGCTGCCGGATGGACGACAGCGGCACGGCGGCCGCCGCGGCGAAGTCGATGTCGTCGTACCCGAGGATGGCCAGGTCGTCCGGGACCCGCAGCCCGCGCTGCGTCATCTCCTGCAGCACCCCGATGGCCACCAGGTCGTTGGCGCAGAAGACCGCGGTGGGCCGCTCGGACGGCGGCCGGGTGGCGATCTCCTCGCCGGCCAGCCGCCCGGTGGCGATGGTGAGGTCGGGCAGGGGGATGACGGTCAGCCGGTCGTCCGGCGAGAGCACGGCGGACAGGCCCTCGTGCCGCTCCCGCACCTGGCGGACGGTGAACGGCCCGCCGGCGAAGGCGATGTGGCGGTGCCCCCGCTCCCGTAGGTGCCGACCGGCCAGCCGCCCGCCGAGCACGTCGTCGACCGCGACCGCGCAGCCGTGGCTGTGCGGGGCCGAGCTGTCGAAGCGCACCACCGGGATGCCGCGCGAGACGAGCCGGCGCAGCCGCTCCTCCTCGGCGCTGTCGTTGACCGGCGTGATCAGCACGCCCAGCGGACGCTGCTCCTCGAACGTCTCCAGCAGCCCCGCCTCGCGGCCGGCGTCCTTGTTGCTGTTGAAGACCATCACGGTGAGCTCGGCCCGCTGCGCGGCGGTCTCGACGCCGCGTAGCACGTCGATGAAGAACGGGTTGGCCAGGTCGAGCGCGACCACGCCGATGGTCCGGCTGTGGCCGGCCCGCAGTTGCCGGGCGGAGCCGTTGCGGACGTAGCCGAGGCGGGCGATCGCGGCCCGCACCCGCAGCCGGGTGTCGGGGGCCACCATGTCGGGCCGGTTGAGCACATTGCTCACCGTGCCGACGGAGACCCCGGCGAGCCGGGCGACCTCTTTGATGCTCGACATCGTTCCTCGTCGCAGGCGTAATGTCGCTTTGATCATAACGCCTTCGACCAGGGGTTCGACACCAGGTGTGACAACCTCCGTCCGAGGCCGCGGCCGGGTCGGTCGAAGAAGCCGGTGTACGGAGCCGGCACCTTGCCGCCACTGCCGTTCGACATCAACCAGGTCATCGTCGAGCCCGGTAGCGCGGCGGATCGAGATCACTTCCGGCACAATGGGCGTGGTCCTGTCCGGGGGCGACATCTCCTGGACCACGCTCCGGTCGCCGGTCGGCCGCGCAACCGCTGTTGGGAGAGATGGTGGGGTGTCTGGCCTGCACGCCCGGAGTGGGCAGCAGTCAGCAGGCAGTTCATGAGGGTGTCACCCTGTACACCCAGTTCATGAGCGCAGATCTGATCGGCGCCATCGTCTACGACGGAGCCGATCCCGCCGACGATCCACGATGGCACCTTTCGGGAGCACACACCCAGGCGGAGTACGGCCGCTGGTGCCGGCACTGCTGCGGGATGGCCTGCCTGCACATGGCCCTTGATCATCGCGATGGCCATGCGCCGCCCCTCCTGGAGCTTCTGCGCGGCTGCCGCGACTACGGCGGTTATGTCGAGGACGACGACGGCCAGATCAAGGGCCTGATCTACGCCCCGTTCGCCGACTACGTGCGCGCCGAGCACGGCATGCCCGCTGACGTGCACCCGCATCTCGCCGCGGCCGAACTGCCCGACCTGCTCGCGGACGGGCACCTGGTGATCGCCTCCGTCCACAAGGAGATCCGCCGACCCCAGGTGCCCGCACCCGGCCGCGGCGGGCACCTGGTCCTCATCACCGGCCACGACCACGGGCTGCTGCATCTGCACAACCCATCGGGACACACCCCCGACGCCCGCCGGGCGAGGCTCCCCATCGAGGTGTTCGCGTCCTTCTTCGCCGGCCGGGGCATCGCCTTGAGCATGCGGCGCGTCTAGCCGGATCGCGTCGCCCGGCAAGGGGCGTTCTGCCAAGCAGGCCGCACCACTCCGAAAAAGGCGCAGTGCGGCCGCGCGGCTATGACAGCAGTGGTCAGGTCATCGCCTCGAAGGAGTAGTGCAGGCCGTATTGGGTTCTGTCGTAGGCGTGCACGAGCATGGGCTCCCCCGCACAAGCATGGTCGGAGTAGACCAAGATCGGGCCGTCGGTTTCGTTGATCACGGCGTGGTAGCCCGGGCCGAGGTCGTGGCAATCGCCGGGCCGTGGGTCCCCGATCCCCCACGCAGGCTCGCCGAGGTTGCTGATGATCACGGCTCCCGAGGCGGCGGTGGCCGGGGTGGCGGTGAGCGTGACGGCCGTGGCGGCCACGGTCAGCAGGGCGAGGATGGAACGCATAGCGGATCCCTTCTAAGAAGACAACCCCCTAATCATGCACAGTCAGTAGTTGATTAGTCACTTAAGGCGAGCGACACGCCAGGGCCTCAGATGACGGGCAGAGGAACGCCTGCCGGTCGGGAGAGAGCGCGACACATGCCGCGTGGCGCGCCGGCCAGGATGAGCGCCCTCGCGCAGGCAGCAAGATCATTCTGCGAGCCACGGCACTCGCGGGCACCGACCGGCATACCGTCGCCCGCACACCGTGGCCTGCGCCGAACGGCGGCGAAGACCCGTACTCACCTGTGACAGCCCCCGTCACCTGCGGCGGGCGCGAGGGGCGACCAGCTTGGCGAACTGGCGGTCAGGCCCCGTGGCGGTGGTGCCGCCGCTCCAGTGGTGCGACTGCACGCCTTATGGCTCGGACCCGGACATTGGGGTCCCAGCCATAAGGCGGAGCGGGTCACCTTCCCTGGCGGGCGGCCTTGCCACCGGCACCGAAGAACAGGATGGTCGCGGCCACACCCAGCACAGCGACGAGCACGTCGGCGACCAGCGTGAGGGTGGGCAGGGTGATGAACAGGCTCACCACCTTGAACAGGACGGAGAAGATGACGATGATGGTGGCGAAGATCCGGACGGCGGTGCCGCCGCGCAGCGCCAGCCAGGCGAGCAGTACGAGCACGAGCGACCAGAAGATCGTGCTGTAGGCGAGCCCGGAGTAGATCATCTGGAGCCCTTCGAACCGGTCGCTCTGGACGTCGACCTCGTCGAGGCTCACGGGGGCAGAGCCCATGTCCGAATTCGCGGCGATCTGTTCTTTGATCGCCTCTGTGCCGGAGACGATGATTCCGATGGCGCTGATCACGTTGAGCGCCGCCGTGGCGATGGCCGCGTACACCGCTCGGGTTAAGTTCGCCGGCCTCTGGGGGGCCATGGCGACGCGCCGGTCTTCGAATTGGGTGGGGGCTTGCCGTTCGTACATGGACATGCGGATCCCTTTCCGGAACGTTGTGTGTCTCGACGACGCGGTGATTACCGACCTGTGTCAGGCACTCCGCGACCGTTAATGCCACGCACATTTCGCGCGGCCTTGAGAGGTATAGCAGATTCGCCCGACATCTGCGGGCGGCGGCGAATTCTGGAACCGCTCCGATAGCAATCCCCTTCGTTCGATCGGCGGAGGAAAGCGGCTTCCCAGACGGGAATTCCATCGCTCACCTGCGACGGAAGACGGACGGAAGAAAAACGGAAGAGTGGCACTCTAATGTCCTGCGACGTCAGCCGGGCTCACCCCAACGCCTCTTTGGAGCCGAATTTTTCGCGGCATCTCCGCTGAGTCGAGCTCACGGATGAATGACACGCAATAAATGTCCCTTAGGGCGTTCTGTCGAGGGCCTTGCAATCATGGGCAACGGCAAGAGCTATGACGCGACGGCGAAGGGGAGAACTCGGTCGGCGGCATCGTCCAGATGTGGCGTGCGGGCGGTGGGTGTGGCCCGGTGTACGTACTCGATGACGCCGCCCTTGGAGAACACCCGGGCGCGGCGGAACTCCGGATCGAGGTCCTCGACGTTCCTCCTGATCCGCCCGCCGGAGGAACGGGCGGATCAGGAGGCGAGCGTCATGCCCGTCAGGGTCGGCCGACGCTGAGGTAGTGGTAGCCGGCGGCCCGCATCGTCGCCGGATCCAGCAGGTTCCGGCCGTCGAACAGCACCGGCCGGCGCATCGTCGCGACGGCTTGCGTCCAGTCGACCTGGGTGAGCTGCGGCCACTCGGTGACGATGATCGCCGCGTCCGCGCCCTCCAGCGCCTGCTCCACGCTCGCATGGCGCGTTGTCGACGTCCAGGGCTCGGCCGTGGCCGGGCGGGCCATCGGATCCCAGCAGTGCACCTCGGCCCCCTCGGCGAGCAGCCGGGCCGCCAGGACGGTGCTGGGCGCCTCGCGCATGTCGTCCGTCCCCGGCTTGAACGTCAGGCCGAGCAACGCCACCCGCGCACCCGCCAGCGTGCCGAGCTCGTCCTTGAGCTTCTGGATCGCCCGCCGCTTCTGCAGATTGTTGACCTCGATCACCGCTGACAGCAGCTGCAGGTGGTAGCCGGTGTTGTTGGCCAGCTGCCGCAGCGCCTCGCTGTCCTTGGGGAAGCACGAGCCGCCCCAGCCGATGCCGGGCCGCAGGAAGTGCGGTCCCAGGCGATGATCCAGTCCGACGGCGTGAGCCACCTCCTCGACGTCGGCCCCGGTCTTCTCGCACAAGGTGGCGATCTCATTGATAAAGCTGATCTTGGTGGCGAGCAGCGCGTTCGCCGCGAGCTTCACCATCTCCGCCGAGCGCACGCTCATCACCGCAACCGGCCCGTCCACGCCCTCGTGCAGCTCGGTGAGCAGGCGGGCGGTCGCTTCCTCGGACGTCCCGATGACGATGCGGTCGGGATGCATGAAGTCGCTGACCGCGCGGCCCTCAGCGGTGAACTCCGGGTTCGCGGCATAGCCGACGTGGCCGAGCCCGGCGGCATCCAGCGCGGCTCGCACCCGGCTGCCGGTGCCGACCGGCACGGTGGATTTGACCACCACGGCCCGCAGGTGAGCGGCGTCCTTCAGGGCCGTCACCACCGACCAGACCCGTGACAGGTCCGCATCACCGGAAGCCGACGGCGGCGTGTCCACGCAGACATAGGCGATCTCGGCACCGGTGACGGCCTCATCCAGGTCCAGCGTGAAGCTCAGCCGCTCCTTGTTCCGGGCGATCATGTCGCCCAGGCCCGGCTCGTAGATCGGCACATCGCCGGCCTGCAACAGCCTGATCTTCTCCGGGTCGATATCCCGGACCACCACCCGGTGGCCGAGGTCGGCGAGGCAGGCACCGGTCACCAGACCGATGTATCCCGCCCCGAACACAACAACACGCCGGTAGTGCGGCTTTCCCACCATGCGGCAGCCCGTCCCCTTTCTCCGCAACGCGTGGCCGAGCAGAGCCGAGCGGCTCGGGACCTGCGTGCCGGTGTCCCTTCACAAGCTTCACAAGGAGGTCCCACCATAGCCGCCACCTCTTTCACGGCCCGGGCTGGCCCGTGTGGCTTCGCGGGACTCGGCGAAGCGGCGCGGCGCGGGTGGGCCTGACGCTCCATGTCGTCTTCATCGCCGGGTCGGCGGCGGAGGCGTCGGGAGGGTGGCCAGATGGTCTTGGAGTTCGGCGTGCCGGAATTGGTAGATCGGGCCGACCGTGCGGAGCAGCCCGAGCCGGTGAGCGTCGTCCAGGAAGGACATCAGCGCGCGGGGAAGGGTGCCGGCCAGGGCCAGGCGGGCGGTGGCGATCTGGTAGGCCATCCAGGCGTGGTGATGTCCGGCCGCGAGCCCGGCGGTGACGCCGAAGGTGAGCGCGTAGGTCAGCCCGACGGCGACTCCGAAGGCGGGGGTGTCGACGAGCCCGGCGGCGAGCCCGCCCGCCAGGCCGCCGGTCAGGGCGGCGGTGGCGCCGACGGTGGCGGCGCGGACGAGGTTGAGCGTGCGGTCCGCACGCCAACTGGTCAGGGGGGTGCTGGCCCTTCCGGCCGGGGACGGGGCCTCGGCCCATGCGGCGAATCCGGCCGCGAAACCGTGGACGAGGCCGACCGCCAGGCCGGAAGAGACCCCGGCGACGAGCGCGGCCGCGAAGGACTCGACGGTGAGCCACATCATGACCACCATCGCCAGCCCGGTGGCGAGGCCGAGGAGCAGCCCCCGTACCGGCCTGAACCTGGGTCTGAACCGGCGCCCGCGTAAGCGCAGGTCGGCGAAACCTGGTCTCTGCCGCGCCCAGGAGCGCGCCGCGAACGCGATGACGAGGCCCGCGGTGAGTCCGAACGCCAGCCCGTAGACCAGGCCGAGGACCGGGAACGGTGCGAAGCCCTCGGCGAGCCCGGTCGCGACCGTGGCGACGGTCGCGATCATGAGCGCGACGATGAGCCCCAGGGCGAGCCGGATCACGGGGGTGACGGTACGGGTGCTGCCGGCCAGTCGCCACCAGGCCAGATCCCGCGTACGAGGGGTGCCGTCCGGGTTGCGGGGATGGGTGAGATGGTGGGCGAGGTAGCCGAGCACGTGCCGGACCTGGGCGGGGTCGTGGCGGCGCCGAGGCCGGAACAGGTCGGTCGGAAGGGCACTGGGCGGGCGGGTGCCGATCAGCGCCGGGATGAGCCGGTCGAACAGGTGGGCACGCAGCGTGGCAGGGTCGGGGAACCGGGCGGCGTCGAGCAGGGCGGCCGGGTCGGCGTGCGGGGCGATGTAGACGGCTCGGAGCAGCCACAACCCGAGCGGGGTGGCGGTGACCCCGGCCAGCGTGCCGATGGAGCCCGCGGTGTCGGCGGGGGCGCCGGCCAGTGTGCTGATGGGGTCCACCGTGTCGGCGGGGGTGCCGGCCAGGCCGGTGAGAATGTGCTCCCACGCCGGGTGCGGCCGGCCCGGCAGGCAGCGCCGCAGGTATCCGGCGGCCACGGCGGGGTCCAGCGGGTCGGGCTCGATGACCACCGCCGAGGTGAGCACGTCACCGGCGCCCTCGACGGCGCTGCGGTAGTCGCGGGTGCGGCCGGTCACGATGAGCTGGTCGGTTGCCCCGAGTGAACGGTTGAGCGTGGTGATGACCGCCGCCCGGGCCGCAGCGGGGAGCTCGTCCAGGCCGTCCAGCACCGGCAGGATGTGTCCGCGTGCCGCCAGAACCGCGGTCGCTTCGGAACCCAGGCCCGTGGCGCGCAGCGCCGGGTAGTCCTGCGCGAGCCGCGCCGCCAGCCAGTCGTGCATCAGCGGGAAGACCGCGGTGTCCCAGTCGGCGACGGGCAACAGCACCGGCACCGGCTCTTCCTCATGATCGTGGCGGGTGGCCAGGAGTTCCAGCAGCAGCTGAACGGCCAGCGTGGTCTTGCCCGTGCCCGGGCCGCCCAGGATCACCAGGCGTTGGCGGCGCATCGCGCGTAACCGGCCGGCCAGTGCGGAGACGTCGTCGCTCGAGGCGGTCAGCGGCAACGAGGCGGGGGTGAGGTTGGCCGGATGGTCCATCAGCTGTAGGTCATCGGTCAGCCGCCAGCGCACCGGGATGGGGTCGGGGTCGTCCAGCGACCGCAGCGTCGCCTCCACGCGCCATTGCTGCCCGACCAGCCCGGCCAGCACCTCCTTGGCGGCCGCTATCGCCTGCGCCGTCACCGGCGCGGGACCCGTCCTGCGCCGGACGTGGAACGGCGCCGAGGGCGCGGGCCACCACGCCGCCTCGGCCGCCGCGCGAACGGAGGCCGGACCGGCTGAACCGTGGCCGTGCCGGATCCGCTGCCCTGTGCCGTCGCCGACCGGTTCACCGGCGGGCCGCGCCGGTGCCTCCGGCATGGAACGCAGCCGCTTGGCGGCCTCGCCGGCCAGCCGCCTGTCGCTGCGGGTTTCGGCCAGTCGCACCAGCAGCTCCCAGTAGGCCGCGTCCCAAGCCTGGGGCTCGCTCAGCTCGGCGGGCAGGCTCCGGCCGGATTGCCGGGCGAGGCGCAGGCAGGTGTCGACGAAGACCTCGACATGCTCCTGCTCCGGCCGAACGGGGCGGGTCTGGCTGATCATTCCGGCGATCGTGCTGCGTTTCAGCGTCAACGGCGGCTGCCCGGCACGACGGCGCGGCGTTCGGCCGCTGGCCGCCTCCAGCTCGCGGACCGAGACCGCGGCGGCGTCCTTCAACGCCCGCAGCCGCCGCGCGAACGGCAGCCGGGGATCCGAATCGTCGAGCACCCGAGCACCTCGCCCCAGCCGACCGCCGACCCCACCAGGTGTCCGGCGGCACCGGACACCCCTCGTGCCTTGAAGCGTAGGCCATCACCTGCGGCTCCAGGGCTCGCTCGGACGAACTGTCCGCGTCCGTTGCCGGACAACCTTCCGGACGCCGAATGTCACTTCACACCCCGGTCGCGGCCGTCGGGCGATCCCGCGGCCCTCACGGAAGGAACAACGCCATGAAGCACCCCGCTCCCTGGCTCATCATCGGCGGCCTGCTGCAGGCTGCGGCCGCCTTCGTCGCGGTCTTGGTCTCTCCGCTCGGTTTCGACAGCCGTTCACCCGCCTGGTGGACGGTGTGCCTGGCCGTCATGCACGTGCCCCAGGCGGCCGGGTTCTTCCTGCTGGCACGATCGGCATCCGGCCTGGTCGCCAGGGTCGGCTTCCGGACGACCGCCGTGGCCGTGGCCGTGTTCGTTCCGGCCGAGCTCGCGGCCCTCGTCTCGGCAGACGCGGCAGGCATGATCTTCGCGATCGCCTCCCCGCTGTCCGGTCTCGGCCTGCTGGTGGCGGGCGTGGCCACCGTGCGCCGCGGCGACTGGCCGGGCATCGGGCGCTTCGCCCCGCTGATCACCGGCCTGTACGTCTTCGTCGTCCTCACACCATCCCTGGCGATGCTCGGACCGATCGCCGCCGTGCTCGCCATCGGCGGCTGGGGCGGGTGTTTCGCCCTGCTCGGCGCTGCCACCCGCCGGCGACTCCTGGCGGACCGCCTTTGCGCGAACCCGTCCGACTCGCCTCAGTCAATTGCTCGACCGGCCACGGAAAGCGAGTGATCTCTCATGCTCCGCACTCTCTCCGGCAAGGCACTCGCCGTCCTCGCGTCCCTCGCTCTGATCTTGACACTCCACAGCCCCCGGTTTCCCGCGGCGACCGCCCGGGACACGGCCGCCTCCGTGGGGCTGCAGTGCCGGGATCTCTCCTGCCGGTACTACTTCAGCCGGGCACAGACCGCGAAGATCAAGACCACCCTGGATGCCAGGGAGTGGACCGCCCAGGCCGGGGCTCAGCTCATCTGCTCCAGGATCCCGCACAAGGTGGTCGCCGCCTTCTGCCTGCTGGCCTTCGCTTATCTGTATGACAGCGCTCGGAACCGGCTCGTCAACGCGTACAAGATGGGCGGATGCCTGGTCCTGCGGGCCCGGCTGAGCTGGCGCAAATCGATCACGTTCGCCAGCGTTCCCCCGACCCACAGCAGATGTGTGTGACCGACGTTTCCCCGACGCCGCGCCGGTGAAGCACCGTCCGCCCGCCGACCGTCTCCGGCATCAAGCGTGAGCTGGGTGCCGGGGATGCTCTTGCCCGGACAAATCCGTACTCTCCCGAAATGCCAGTCGATGCGGCACGCACACCTCGTGTGCCTTGTCCGTCCCGCCGCTCAGCCGCTCGGCCAGCAGGTCCACCGCCGACTGCGCGATCAGCGCCTTGTCGGGCGCCACGGTCGACAGCGTGGGCGTGGCGAACCGGCCGTCCTGGATGTCGTCGAACCCCATCACCAGCACGTCACCCGGCACCTCGTACCCCCGCTTGAGCAGCGTTCGCAGGGCGCCCAGCGCGAGCGTGTCGTTGAAGCAGAAGACCGCGTCCGGCGCGCCGGAGTCGAGCAGGCGGCTCATGGCCTCGGCGCCGTCGGCGCGCCCCCAGCGTGCGACCGGCGCGACCAGGGACGGGTCGGCCGGGAGGCCGGCCTCGGCGAGCGCCTGCCGGTAGCCCTTCAGCCGCAGGCGGCCCGTCGCGGCGACGGCCGTGCGCTGCACGCCGATGGCGGCGATCCTGCGCCTGCCGCGCTCGGCCAGGTGCAGGGTGGCCGCCCGCGCGGCGGCCACGTTGTCGATGCCGACGTGATCGTACGGCGAGCGGCCCGTCCCGATGCGCTCCCCGAGCAGCACCATCGGCGTACGCTCGTCGCGCCCGGCCAGGTCCTTGCCCGTGAGCGCGAGCGGGCTGAACAGCAGCCCGTCGATGAGGTGGTCGCGGATCCCGGAGATCACCACGCGTTCCTTGGCCCGGTCGCCCTGGGTCTGGTCGATGAGCACGGTCCAGCCCCGCCGGTCGGCCGCCTCGATGACGTTCGTGGCCAGTTCGGCGAAGTAGGGGTTGTCCAGGTCGGGCACCGCCAGCGCGACCACGCCGGAGCGGCCTGCGCGCAGGCTGCGCGCCGACAGGTTCGGCCGGTAGGAGAGCTCGGCTATCGCCGCCTCCACCCGTGCGCGTGTCTCGCCACTGACATGGGGATAGTCGTTGACCACGTTGGACACGGTCTTGATCGACACCCCGGCCAGTTCGGCGACGTCCTTCAGCCTCGGCCGCACCATGCCCCCTTCGCCACCGGAACCCTACCTGGTTTACAACGATGTAACGAACTGGCGCCAGGCAATTTACAACGTTGGAACCAACGATGTAAAACGTCCGTAACCTCACGGGCAGGAGTGATCTGGCATGTCCCTCGACAATCTCCCCAGGCGGCGCGTACTGGGCCTGGGCCTCGGCGCGCTGGTCATCGGCGCCGCGGGCTGCGGCGGAGGCGGCGGTCCCAAGCAGGCGCAGGCGCCGGCCACCGCGCCGGCCACCACGGCGGCGCCCACCGAATACACCGGTCCCTCGGTCTCGCTGACGTTCTGGAACGGCTTCACCGGCGGCGACGGCCCGGTCATGAAGAAGCTGGTGGACCAGTTCAACACCGAGCACCCGAACATCAAGGTGTCGATGAACGTCTACAAGTGGGAAGACTATTACGCGAAGGTCCCCGCGGCCGTCTCCGCGGGTCAAGGCCCTGACCTCGGCATCATGCACGTCGACAGCGTCGCCACCAACGCGGCCCGGCAGGTGGTCCTGCCCCTCGACGACGTGGCCAACGCGCTCAACCTCACCGAGGCGGACTTCTCCCCGCCGGTCTGGAAGGCCGGCGTCTACAAGGGCGCGCGCTACTCGATCCCGCTCGACGTGCACCCGCTCGGCATGTTCTACAACAAGGCGGTCATGAAGAAGGCCGGGCTCGACCCGGAGCAGCCGCCCAAGACCGGCGAGGAGTACATGGCGGCGCTGGAGGCGCTGAAGAAGGCGGGCATCCAGGGGCACTGGGCCACGCCGTTCCCGTTCACCGGAAGCATGCAGTTCGGGACGCTGCTCTACCAGAACGGCGGCCAGTTGTTCGCCGACGACGCCAGTGTCTCGCGCTTCGCCGAGGACCCCGGCGTGCAGGCCCTGACCTGGCTCGTCGACCTCGTCAACAAGGGCTACAGCCCCAAGAACGTCGGCCAGGACGCCGACTTCATCGCCCTGCAGAACGGCAAGGCCGCCTTCAACTGGAACGGCATCTGGTCCATCAACACGCTCAAGGAGATCAAGGACCTGGAGTGGGGTGTCGCGCCGCTCCCGCAGATCGGGTCGAAGCCGGCGGCGTGGGCGGGCTCGCACCAGTTCGTGGTGTTCAAGCAGCGTACGCCCGACCAGAACAAGCTGACCGCGGCCAAGGTGTTCATCAACTGGATCAGCGGCCACTCGCTGGAGTGGGCCAAGGGCGGCCAGGTGCCGGCGCGCAAGTCGATCCGCGACGGCGCGGAGTTCGCGGCGCTGAAGGAGCAGGCAACGATCGGCACCCAGATCGACTACCTGTACTTCCTGCCGTCGGTGGCGGGCATCGGGGACGCCTCCGCGGTCGTCGACCAGGCGATCAACGCGGCGATCCTGCTCAAGAAGAGCCCCAAGGACGCGCTCACGGAGGCCGCCGCCAAGGCCGACAAGATCCTTGAGGCCAACCGGAAGAAGTACGGCGCCTGATGGTCGCGATCTCAGCGGAAGAGACGCTGGGGCGGGAGGTGCGCGTTCCCCGATCGGGCAAGGCGACGCCGTACCTGTTCCTGGCGCCGTACCTGATCCTGTTCTCCGTGTTCGTGCTGGCCCCGGCCCTGTTCGGGATCTGGGTGAGCCTGCACGACTGGGACTACATGCTCGAGGGCAAGCCGTTCGTCGGCCTGGACAACTACACGGCGCTGTTCGACGACCAGTCGCCCGTCTACGGCGACTTCTGGATGTCGATGCGGGCGACCGGGATCTTCACCGTGTTCAGCGTGCCGTTCCTGGTCGTGCTGCCGCTCGGGGTGGCGTTGCTGCTCAACCGGCCCTTCCGGGGCAGGACGCTGTTCCGGGGGCTGTTCTTCGCGCCGTTCGTGCTGGGCGTGGCGGTGGTGTGCCTGATGTGGCGGCTGCTGCTCGACCCGAACCTCGGCCTGGTCGACTGGATACTCGGCACGCCGATCCCCTGGACCACCGCGACGCCGTGGGCCTGGATCGCGCTGGTCGGGGTGACGGTCTGGTGGACGCTCGGGTTCAACGCGGTGATCTACCTGGCCGGGATGCAGGACATCCCGCGCGAGCTGTACGACGCGGCGAAGGTGGACGGCGCGGGACGGTGGGGCGAGTTCGTCCACGTCACGCTGCCGGGGCTGCGGCCCGTCGCGCTGTTCGTGGTGACGACGACGATCCTGGCCTCGGCGAACATGTTCGGGCAGTCGTACCTGCTGACCCAGGGGGCGCCGGGCGGGGACACGCGGACCGCGATCATGTACATGCTCCAGCAGGGGCTCAGGGAGTACAAGATGGGCAGCGCCTCGGCCATGAGCTACCTGCTCACGCTGCTCCTGATCCTGGTCAGCGTGGCCAACTTCCGGCTGTTCAGGACCCGGTCATGAAGCGCTACACGGGCCTGGTGGCCCTCGCCGTGCTGTTCGTGGGGCCGCTGGTGTGGGCCCTGGGCGTGTCGTTCAAGACGCAGACCGAGGCCACCCGGGTGCCGCCCACGCTGCTGCCCGCCGAGCCGACGACGTCCGCGTACGGGACGGTCTTCCAGGGCACCACGGACACGCCGGTGCTGCGCTGGTTCGCCAACAGTCTCATCGCCGCCACCGGGCACATGCTGCTGGTGCTCGCGGTGTCGTCGCTGGCCGCGTACGCGCTGGCCAGGCTGGAGTTCCGCGGCAAGAAGCTGATGTTCGGGATGATCGTCGGCACGCTGCTGGTGCCGGGGTTCGTCTTCCTCATCCCGCAGTTCCTGATCGTCGACCAGCTCGGCTGGCTGGACAGCCTGACGGCGCTCATCGTGCCGGGTGCGGCGGGCGCGTTCGGGGTGTTCTTCCTGCGGCAGTTCTTCCTCGGGCTCCCGCGCGAGCTGGACGAGGCCGCGCTGATGGAGGGCGCCAACCACTGGCACATCTTCTGGCGGGTCACGCTGCCGCTGTCGCGGCCCGCGCTGGCCACGCTGGCCGTGCTGAGCTTCCTGTCCAACTGGAACGACTTCATCTGGCCGATCTACGTGATCTTCAGTCCCGAGTACTTCACGCTGCCGCCGGGCCTGTCGATCCTGCAGGGGGCGTACACGATCCACTATCCGGTGATCATGGCGGGCGCGGTGCTGGCCAGCATCCCCGTCCTGATCCTCTTCAGTCTGACCCAGCGGTACGTCATCGAAGGCATCTCTCGTAGTGGCCTGAAGGGCTGACACATGCACTTGGCTGTCATCGCCACACTGATCCTCTCCCTCTTCACCAATCCGGTGTCCGGCTCCTTCTCCGACACGTTCGCCGACCCATCGGTGATCCGCGGGCAGGACGGCTACTGGTACTCCTACGGCACGTCGGACCCGCTGCGCGAGGGCGAGAAGGTCCTGCACAGGCTGCCGATCGCCCGCTCCAGTGACCTGGTCAACTGGACCTACGTGAGCGACGCGTTCGGGCCGGACAACCTGCCGTCGTACGCGGCGCCGGGCAGCCTGTTCTGGGCGCCGGACATCCGTTACCTCGACGGCCGGTACGTCATGTACTTCACCGTCACCGACACCGCCACCACGCCCGCCAACTGGGACTACTCGATCGGCGCCGCCACGGCCCCCACGCCGACCGGGCCGTGGACGCACATCGACGCCCCGGTCGTCGCCCCGCGTCCCTCGGGCAACTCGTACTGGAACACGATCGACCCCTCGCAGTTCACCGACGTGGACGGGCGCAAGTACCTGTACTTCGGCGGGTTCTTCGGCGGCCTGTGGGTGACCGAGCTGTCCGCCGACGGGCTGCGCGCCACCGGGCAGCCGCAGCAGGTCGCGATCGACAACAAGTTCGAGGGCGCGTACGTGGTGCGCCACGACGGCTACTACTACCTGCTCGGCTCCTCGGCGAACTGCTGCGCCGGGCCGACCACCGGCTACTCGGTGCTGGCCGGGCGCTCGACCAGCCCGCGCGGGCCGTTCGTCGACCGCGAGGGCGTGCCGCTGCTGGCGTCACGCGCCGGTGGCACCCCCGTCCTGGACCAGAACGGCAACCGCTTCATCGGCACCGGCCACCACGCCCAGCTCACCGACCTTTCCGGTCAGGACTGGATGCTCTACCACGCCATCGATCGAAGCGACCCGTTCCTGGACGAGCCGTACGGGATCAACGAGCGGCCCATGCTGCTGGACCGGCTGGACTGGATCGACGGCTGGCCGGCCGTGCGTGCGGGGGCCGGGCCTTCCGAGCAGTCGCGGGAGACGCCGGTGACCCGCGGGGTCGTGGACGATCGGTTCGCGGGCGATCTGTCGGGCTGGCGGAACACGGCCGGCTGGACCGTACAGGATGGATATGTCCGTGGCCAGGGCACGCTCATCAGCCGCAAGGCGCTCGGCGGGGACGTCCGCGTCGAGACCGACCTCAAGACGGACAAGTCCGCCGGGATCCGCATCGGCGGCACGACCGCGGTCGTTTCGCCCGACGGGTTGACGCTCACCTCGGGCGGCGCGTCCCGTACGGTGGCGCTGCCCGGAGGGGCCGCGACCTGGCACAACCTGGCCGTCACCGTCAAGGGACGGACGATCACCGCCGAGGTGACCGAGGCCCGGCTCCGTGACCCGCAGGCGAGCGTCACCGTCACGGGCAGCGCGAACGGCCCGATCGGGCTGGTCTCCGACGGGGGCGCCGACTTCGACAACGTCTCCGCCGCCCCGCTGTTCAAGGCCGTCACCAAGGCCGCGCCGACGCCGCGCACGGGCAGGCTGCTGGACGCCGACGAGTTCGACGGGCCGCTCGACTCCCGCTGGACCTGGGTCCGGCAGGACGCCGCGGCCAAGAACGAGGAGGGCGTGCTGCGCTGGCCCGTCCAGGGCGCCGACCTGGTCGGGACCGGCAACAAGGCGTCGGTGCTGCTGCGCGAGGCCCCCAAGGGCGACTACGTCGTGGAGACCAAGGTCACGCTCGACCTGGGTGAGGACACCGTACGCAACTACCAGCAGGCCGGGCTGGTCGCCTACGCCTCCGACGACGACTTCGCCCGCCTGTCCCAGGTCGCCATCTGGAACACCCGCCAGGTCGAGTACGGCCGCGAGCTGACCTTCGCCGGCCGCCTGTCCTACGGCGGCAACATCGTCGGCCCGCCCGCGAAGACCACCTGGCTGCGGCTGGCGCACCACGTGGACCCGGCCAACGGGGAGCACGAGTTCCGCGCCGGATCCAGCCGCGACGGCAAGACCTGGACCTGGGGCGGCGTGTGGACCTTCCCCAAGGACACGGCCGTGCGCATCGGCCTGGTCGCCCACGGCGGGGCCCAGCCGGCCGTCAACGCCGACTTCGACTACGTACGCGTCTACCGAGGAGCCTGACCTGTGCCACAAGCACACCTGACCCTTGACCCCTCTTTCCGCATCGCGCCCGTCAACCGGCGCCTGTTCGGCTCGTTCGTCGAGCACATGGGCCGGTGCGTCTACACCGGCATCTACGAACCGGGCCACCCGGCGGCGGACGACAACGGCTTCCGCACCGACGTGCTGGAGCTGACCCGCGAGATGGGCGTGAGCGTGGTCCGCTACCCGGGAGGCAACTTCGTCTCCGGCTACCGCTGGGAGGACGGCGTCGGCCCCGACCGGCCCTCCCGGCTGGACCTGGCCTGGCGGCAGATCGAGACGAACGCGTTCGGGCTCAACGAGTTCATGACCTGGACCCGGGCCGCCGGGGTGGAGCCGATGATGGCCGTCAACCTCGGCACCCGGGGCATCCAGGAGGCCTGTGACCTGCTCGAATACGCCAACCACCCCTCGGGTACGCGGTGGTCGGACCTGCGGGTCAAACACGGAGTGACCGACCCGTACGGGATCAAGCTCTGGTGTCTCGGCAACGAGATGGACGGACCCTGGCAGATCGGCCACAAGACCGCGCACGAGTACGGACGGCTCGCGAACGAGACCGCCAAGGCCATGCGGCTCGTCGACCCCGACATCGAGCTGGTGCTGTGCGGCAGCTCCAACAGCGGGATGCCGACGTTCGGCGCGTGGGAGGCCACCGTGCTCGAACACGCCTACGACGCGGTCGACTACCTGTCGCTGCACAACTACTACGAGGAGAACGGCGACCTGCCCGGCTTCCTCTGCAGCGCCGTGGACATGGACCGCTACATCTCGGCCATCGTGGCCACGGCCGACCACATCGGGGCGAAGCTCCGGCGCAAGAAGAAGATCAACCTGTCCTTCGACGAGTGGAACGTCTGGTACCAGAGCCGGTTCGCCGGGCGCGAGCGCTCGCCGTTCCAGGAGGCGCCGGAGCTGATCGAGGACACCTTCACCGCCGCCGACGCCGTGGTGGTGGGGGACTTCCTGATCACGCTGCTGCGGCACGCCGACCGGGTGAGCATCGCCTGCCAGGCGCAGCTCGCCAACATCATCGCGCCGATCAGGACCGAGCCCGGCGGCCCGGCCTGGCGTCAGACGATCTTCCACCCGTTCGCGCTGACGGCCCGGCACGCGCGCGGCACCGTGCTGCGGGTGGAGCCGTCCGGGCCGCTCCTGGAGACCGAACGGTACGGCGAGGCGCCCGCGCTGTCGGCGGTGGCCACCGTCGACGGGTCCCGGGTGGCGCTGTTCGCCGTCAACCGGTCGCCCGACCAGGACCTCGACCTCACCGCCCGGCTCCCGGCGGCGGTCAGGCCGGTGTCGGCCTCGGTGATCGCCGCCGGGGACGACCCGCACCGGGTGGAGGCCCTTCCGCAGCCGCTGACCGTGCAGGCTGACGGTGACCGGCTGACGGCGCGGCTGCCCGCCGCCTCGTGGACGATGATTCTCGCGGAGAGTGATTTGTAGACGGGAGGCCTGCCCGGCTCGCTGCTGATCACCGGCGAGCCGGGCATCGGCAAGGCGACGGCCTTGAGCGCCAGGGAGCCTGGGCGGACGCGGCAGAAGGGCCTTTATGCGATGGGCAGGGCCGTGAGCCATTCGGTCAGGAGATGGTTGACCTCCTCGGGACGTTCCTGCTGGATCCAGTGGCCGCACCCGTCCAGGAGGTGGGAGGAGACCAGCCCGGGAAGGGTGGCCGGGTAGGCGTTGATCGCGTCGGCCATCCAGGTCGTGGAGGCGTCCAGGCTGCCGCCGATGAACAGGGAGGGCTGCTTGATGGGGGCGCCGTTGAAGTCGGCGAGGTCCTTCCAGTCGCGGTCCATGTTGCGGTAGCGGTTGAGCGCGCCGGTCATGCCGGTGCGTTCGAACTCCCCGGCGTATACCTCCAGGTCGTCCTCGGTGAGCCAGGAAGGCAGCCGGCCGCTGGGGAACCGGTCGCGTAGCGTTGCGCCGGGGCTGACGAAGTGCGGGTCGGGGGCATCGGGGCCGGGCATGGTCTCGGCCGACAGCGCCGCGTAAAAGCCCGCGAGCCAGCCCCGCACGTCGGGTTCCATCTCGGCCTCGGCGCGGCCGGGCTCCTGGAAATAGGAGACGTAGAACTCCTGGTCACCGCCCATCTGAGCGAAGATGCCGGTGGGGCGGGGGCCACCGGGTGGCGCGTAGGGCACACTCAGCAGCCCCACCGCGCGGAAGACCTCGGGGTGCAGCAGGGCGGACGTGGCCGCGATGTTCGAGCCCCAGTCGTGGCCGATGATCACTGCGGACTCCTCGCCCAGGGCGTGCACCAGCGCGATGTTGTCCTCCACCAGAGCGAGCATCCGGTAGCCGTCCTCCGTGGCCGGCTTGGAGGATCGGCCGTAGCCGCGGACGTCGAGCGCGACCGCCCGGTAACCGGCCTGCGCGAGCGCCGGGAGCTGACGGCGCCAGGAGTACCAGGACTCGGGGAAGCCGTGGACGAGCAGCACCAGCGGTCCGCTCCCCTGCTCCGCGACATGAATCCGGCCGCCCGGCACGGACACCGAACGATGCGTGATCTCTGCGACATGCTGCGACATGGGTCTCCTCCAAATGGCGTGCCCGCTTCTGCCGGCGGCACCCGCTCCGCGTCCCCTTTTGCTCCGCGGGCGCTACCACCGATCATCCCGCCGACCTGGCCGGTCGCCTGAATCCTGTTGCCGGATCAGCAACTTCCACGATGCGACCCGCCCACCGTGCGCGATGCGACTGTCACCCGACGGGGACGGCGCCGCGCTCCGGAAGCTTCAAGCTCGCACAGTAGCTGTGAGCCAGATCACGGTTGAGGTTGACCTTGGGTCAGGGTGGAAGCTCGGCGCAGCGGCGCGACGCCGACATGGACATAACAGATTCAAAGGACAAACCACCATGACGATCACCCTTTCCGACCAGGACAAGAGCACCCTGCGGATCGCCGCGTACGGCGCCGTGTCGCTGATGGCCGCCGCCGGTGCCGCCGGCAAGCCCCACAAGATCGCCACCACTGGCAGCATCGCGCTGGGCTCGGCCACCGGCCTGGTCGGACACGTGCTCGCCGACTACCCCAAGGGCAAGGACCTGGCCGGCAAGTCCGTGGCCGAGATCGCCGACCGCGTGCTGCCTGCCCTGACCGCGGCCATGAACCTGCTGAAGCAGCAGGACCCGGCCGAGGCCGGCAACTTCCGCAGCACCGTCCTCGTCGCTGTCGAAACCGCCCAGACGCACCAGGGCCCGCCGAGCCCCGCCACTACCGCGATGGCCCGCAAGATCACCGAAGCCCTCGACGCCGCCAGGGCAGCCACCGCGGACAGCGGGGCCGTGCCGGAAGCTGCGGCCGGGCAGGATCGCCCGGAACTGCGGAAGGCGATCGAGGAGATCGTCGAATCCGGTTTCCTCGGGGTGTCGCTGCGCGTGCACGATGAGCGCGGCGAGTGGGCTGGCAGCGCCGGGGTGGCCGAGCTGGGCGGGACCGCCAAGCCGCCGATCAACGGGCATGTCCGGATCGGCAGCAACACCAAGACCTTCACCGCGACCCTGGTGCTGCAGCTGGTGGCCGAGGGCAAGCTCGGGCTCGACATCCCGGTGGATGACTACCTGCCCGAGTTCGGGCTGGACCGGCGGATCACGGTGCGGATGCTGTTGCAGCACACCAGCGGGCTGTTCAACTTCACCGGCGAGGTCTACGACGACGGGACGATCGTGCCGGGGATCCCCATCCCCTACGGCACCACGGGCAAGGAGTGGGTGGACAACCGGCTCAAGACCTACCGGCCGCAGGAGTTGCTGGAGCTGGCGTTGTCCAAGCCGGCGCGGTTCGAGCCGGGGACGGGCTGGAGCTATTCCAACACCAACTACGTGCTGGCCAGGCTGCTGATCGAGAAGGTCACCGGCCGCTCGCTGGCCGAGGAGATGCGGCGGCTGATCCTGGGGCCGCTCAACCTGTCGGGTACGGTGGTGCCGGATGCCTCGCCGGAGATCCCCGAGCCGCACGCGCACGCCTACTACCGGTACGAGGACGCCGGCGAGCAGACGATCGACATCACCCGCCAGAACCCCTCCTGGATCTCCACCGGCGGTGACATGATCTCGACCACCCAGGACCTGCACACGTTCATCTCCGCGCTGCTGGGCGGCAAGCTCCTCCCGGCCCCGCTGCTGGCCGAGATGTGCACCCCGCACCCGACGGGCATCCCGAACATGGACTACGGCCTGGGAGTGTTCGTGGTGACCACGGACGACGGCGGCACGGTCATCTCCCACAACGGCGCCGCCGTGGGCCACGCGGCGCTGATGTACAGCACCCCCGACGGCAGCAAGACCCTGACCGCCGCACTGAGCTGCGTGGACGACGCTGACCTGTCCATCGCGGCAGCGTTCCAGAACGCCCAGCAGAGGCTCCTCAACGAAGTGTTCAGCCGACGAGCCGAGCACCTGTGACCCGTAGGCCTCAAGGGGCCACGCCGAGCTCGACGAGCTCGGCGTGGCCCGTCCACATGCTCGGCCGTGGTCTGCCTGGTCGCCGAGCTCGAGCACAAGGCAGGATTGCGCAGATGAACGGAGTCACGATCGGGCAGGCGGCGGCGTTCGTCGGCGTCACGGTGAAGACGGTGCGGCACTACCACAAGCTCGGCCTGGTGAAGGAGCCGGAACGCGACAGCTCCGGCTACCGCAGGTACGGATCGGCCGAGCTGTTGCGGCTGGTGCAGGTCCGGACGCTGGCCGGCGCCGGGGTGCCGCTGGCCGAGATCGGGCCGATGCTCGACGCCGACCCCGCGCTGTTCACCGCCGCGCTCGCCGACGTCGAGCGGCAGCTCACCGAACAAATCGAGGAGCTGAGCGCGCGCCGTGACACGCTGCGCCGGCTCGCCGACGGAGACCGGGCGCTGCTGCCGGACCGCGCGGTGGCGCTGCTGGAGCGGCTGTCCGGCCTCGGCTTCCCTGCGGAGGAGGTGGCGGCCACCAGGGAGGGCTGGGTACTGGCCAGGGCCCTGGTCCCCGAGGGCTTCGACGACTACCTCACCCATGTCGAGCACGCCCTCGACGACCCCCGCTTCGTCGCGTTGAGCAAGCACGCAATCGAAGCCACGGCATGGAAGCCGGACGACCCGCGCCTGGCCGAACTCGCCACCGCCATGGCCGACCACTTCCTCGCCAACCCCGCACACCTGAAGATCGTGACCGGCCTGCAAGCCCGCACCGACGCCGCAGCCCGGTACACGCTGATCGCCCACCACGGCGAAGAGCAGGGATCGGCCACGGCCCGGGGGGTCGCGCTCGTCGAGGCCAAGCTCCGCGCCGCCGGCATCCACATCCCCAGACCAGAAACCCACTGACCGCGCCGTGCCGCAAACGTCATCCACCGTGCCTCAGGACGCGGGCACGCCGGTGACCCGGCGCATGAACGCGTCGAACGTGCGGTTGGGCAGCACACCGTGCAAGAAGATCATCGGCTTGGCGGCGAAGCCGACCGCGTACCGCGTCCTGGGACGGCGCGCCTTGACGGCCTTCACGATCGTCTTGGCGATCAGCTCGGGTGCCGAGAGGCGGCCCTCGTTGGCCTCGGAGCTGAGCGAATCGGCCACGGCGTTGCCCTGCGGCGCGTAAGGGCCGGTGCCGGAGACGGCGCGGACCTTCTGCGCGGCGATGCCGCCCCACTCGGACCTGACGCCGCCCGGCTCGACCACCACGACGTCGATCCCGAAGGGCTTGACCTCCATGCGCAGGCAGTCGCTGATCGCCTCGAGCGCGAACTTGGTGGCGTGGTACCACGCGCCGAGGGAGGTGTAGATCTTGCCTCCCATGGAGGTGATGTTCACGATCGTGCCCGAGCGCTGCGCGCGCATGTGCGGCAGGACCAGCTGGGTCAGGCGCGCGGCGCCGAAGACGTTGACCTCGAACTGGTCGCGGGCCTCGTCCATGGGCACGTCCTCGAGCGCGCCATAGGAGCCGTAGCCGGCGTTGTTGACCAGCACGTCGATCCGGCCCGTCTCTGCGATGATCTTCTCGACCCCGGCCTGCATGGAGGAGTCGACGGTCACGTCCATCGCGAGCAGGCGGATGCCCGACTCGGCGAGGTGTTGCATGCGCTGCACCCGCCGCGCTGCGCCGTAGACGATGTAGCCGGCCTCGTGGAGCTTGAGCGCGGTGGCCTCGCCGATGCCGGAGGAGGCGCCGGTGACCAGTGCGACCTTGGTAGTCATGGTGGTTCCTTCGAACGTGTCGGAGCTTGGTTGTCGTCGGCGCGCGGGCGCACCCGTCCTGCCGCTCCCGCCGGCCTTCCGAGGGGATCTCGACCTTCGCCAGCAACGCTAGGAGCCCATCCGGGCTCATCGACTAGCACAGCGCGCCGATCCACTTGCATCTGGCGCCACTGCACACCGTGACGTGATCGGCAAGCACGGTGGCGTGATCCGTAAGTACCATCGGAGCTCGCGGCCTCTAGGCTGGACCGATGAGCGGCCGGCGATTCACCCTCGACCCGAGCATCAAGGCACTGCTGAACGATCTCGGCGTATCGCCGACGCGCGTGCTGCGCCGCGCCCAACTGCCGACCGACCTGTTCGGCCGCGGGCCGATCGCCCTCGCGCCCGAGGAGTACTTCCGGTTCTGGGAGGCGCTCGACGCCGAGGGCGGCGATCGCGATCTCGCTGTCGCGATCGGCCGGTCGATCTCGGTCGAGATGTTCAACCCGCCCATCTTCGCCGCTCTGTGCAGCGCCGACCTCGCGACCGCCGCGCAGCGCATCGCGACGTACAAGCCGCTGATCGGCCCCATGCGGCTGGAGCTCGACCAGGGCGGCGACGGGTTGACGATCACCTGCCACTGGCCCGCGGGCATGACCCCGCCGCAGCTGCTGGCCACGGCCGAGCTGGTGTTCTGGGCCGCCCTGGCCCGGATCGCGACCCGCCACCACGTCCGGCCGGTTGACGTCAGCCTCCCGCAGCCACCCGCAGACCGCCTCGCACTCGAGGGCTTCTTCGGGGTACGCGTACGCACCGGGCCCGCCCACGCCATCACCTTCGACCGCCACGACGCGCACCGCCCGTTCCTGACCGAGAACGAGCAGATGTGGCGCTTCTTCGCACCCGAACTACGCCGACGCCTTTCCGACCTGCAGGCCGCGGCCAGCGTCGCCGACCGCGTGCGCGCGGCCCTGCACGAGACGCTGCCGGCCGGTGGCGCCTCCATGACGGAGGTCACCCGCCATCTCGCCGTCAGCGCGCGCACGCTGCAGCGACAGCTGCAACTCGAGGGCACCACCTTCCAAGAGGTCCTCGCCGGCACTCGCGAGGACCTCGCCCGCCACTACCTGAGCCACAGCGCGATGCGCACCGCCGAAATCGCCTACCTCCTGGGCTATGACGACTCCAACTCCTTCTACCGGGCGTTCCGCACCTGGACCGGGACAACCCCGGACACCCTCCGAGCCACCGCCGCCACCGGCGCCTGACCGGATCCGGTGCCGCCGGCCAGGAGGCATGAGTTCGGCTACGGAGGCACCGGCCGCTCACAACGGCACGATCAGCGCCTGGGGACGGTCGGCGGGGAAGGCCCAGATATGCTTGCCGGCCGCGACCACCAAGGCCAGGCGGGCCTTCAGCCCCAGCCGGACCACGCGGAGGGCGGGCCCCACGCCCGGATCCAGCACGAACAGGTCGCGTTCCCCGCCCGCCAGCACCCCGTTCGCGCAGACCAGGAACGGCACCGGCCCCTTCGGCACCTTCACGAACCGGCGCGGCTCCCCCGACCAGGCGGACACCCGCTCCAGGCCGCCCGCCACGCTGATCCACAGGGAACCCGCGCAGACGGTCATGCCGCCGCGCTCGCGGGTCCAGAGGTCCACCTCCCGCGGGCCGCCGCGCAGCCAGGTGTCCCGCTTCGACGTCCACCACAGCCGCTCGCCCTCGACCGCGCACCGGTCCAGACCGGGTAACTCCACCGGCTCGCCGAAGTCGCCGGGCGCGGTCAGCCTGCGTGCCCGCTCCGCGCCGACGGCCCAGATCTCGCCGCCGCCCGCGAGCACGCGGCCGTCGAAGGACGCGTCGGCGAGCGGGGCGCCGGTGGGGTCGAGCCAGTGGACCCGGCCCTCCGCGGTCCCCGCCAGCGTTCCCCGCAGCGGGCTTTCGGATAACGAGCCCAGATGGGGCGGCCCCGCGAACGTCCTGGGCACGACCACGGTCTCGGGCAACGTGCCCGGCAGGCCCGCCGTGCGCGGCACGGTCGCCGGGACAGCCGCCAGGGAGCTCAGCTCCGGCAGCCGCACCGCCTCACCGCCGTCCAGCGGTGTGCCGGAGGCGGTGTAGACCCGCATCCGGCCGGCCGCCGAGCACCAGACCGTGGTCCCGTCCGACGCGGCGACCCGGGCGGGCCACGGCAGGTCGATCCTCGTGACGGCGACGTCCATGCGCTGACCATAACCGTCCGGGCCCCGCGCGCCAGCCCCCGCCCCGAGCGACGTGCCCGAGCACTGAGAGGCCCGCGCGGGGGTATGCGGTAGGTAAGGGGGCGATCCCCGTATCAGCCGAGGCCAGGCGGACTGGGATCATGGGACGCATGCGTGTTGTGGTGATCGGGAGCGGCATCGTCGGGGCCGGTGCGGCCTACTACCTGAGCCGGCGGGGCGCCGCGGTGACCGTGGTGGACGGCGGATATCCGGGCGAGGCCACCCAGGCGGGGGCCGGCATCGTGTGCCCGTGGGTGGACCACCCGGAGGACGACGACTGGTATCAGCTGACCCGCGAGGGCACCCGCCGCTACCCGGGGCTGGTGGAGGCGCTGGGCGAGGACATCGGCTACGCCAAGGTGGGCGCGCTGCTGGTCGCCGCGGATCCGGTCGATCTGGAGCCGGTGCGCGCGCTGCTGCGCCGCCGGCACGCCGGCGCGCCCGAGATGGGCGACGTCGTCGACGTGGCGACCCCGTCCGAGCTGTTCCCGCCGCTGTCCGACGACCTGAGCGCCATCCTCGTGCCGGGCGCGGCGCGCGTGGACGGCTGCTCGGTCCGCGACGAGCTCCTGCGCGCCGCCGTGGCGCAGGGGGCGGAGGTACGCGTGGGCGCCGCGCGGCTCACCCCGGGCGGCGAGGTGTTCGTGCACCCCCCGGCCGGCGAGGCACACGCCGAGGGCGAGCCGTGGATCCCGGCCCACGCCGCCGCGGGCGTGCCCGACGAGCCCCTCGATCAGGGCGGGTCCTGGCGGCAGGGCGCGCCCACCGCGCGGGCGGCCGAGCCTCCCGTGCCGACGGGGGCGCGCCGGTTCGGCGGCGAGGGCGAGCCGCTCGACGCCGACATGGTGATCGTGGCCGCCGGGGCCTGGACGGGCGAGGTGTGCCGGCCCTTGGGCGTGGAGCTGCCGGTGTTCCCCCGGCGGGGGCAGATCATGCACGTGACGCTGGAGGGCGTGGACACCGCGTGGTGGCCGATCGTGCTGCCGAGGGTCGGACCGTACCTGCTGGGTTTCCCCGACTCCCGCGTCGTGATCGGGGCGACCGTGGAGGACGTGGGGTTCGCCCCGCGGGTCACGCTGGGCGGGCTGGACGAGGTGATCCAGGCGGGGCTGCGGGTGGCGCCCGGGCTGTTCAACGCGACCGTCGCGGAGACCAGGGTCGGACTGCGCCCCGTGTACGCCCCCGGCTCCCCCCTCATCGGGCCGCTGACCGGGCGCGTGGTGGTGGCGACGGGCCTGAGCGCGTACGGGCTGACGGCGGGCCCGTTCACCGGCGAGATCGCGGCCGCGCTCGCCCTCGGCGAGGAGCCGCCCATCGACATCACGCCGTACGCGCCCGCCGTCGGATAATCACAGCAAGCACTCACGTAACATCAGATTCCTCCCCACCGTGACGCCGTGGGGAGGCCGCGTTGCCGCTGCTCGCTCTCTTGATGTTGCTCCTGCTGGTGACCTCCTGTACCTCCACGCCGCCCGCCCCCCTACCTGCGCCCGTGCCCTCGCCCCCGCCGAGTCGTCCTTCCCCGACCCCGAGGAAGCGCCCGCCCGCCAAGGAGGTGTGGGTCCCGTACGCCGCCTCGGGCCGGTACACGGTCGTGCCCGGCGGCGCGCCCGCCCGGCCGGGGTCCGGGGAGGTGGTGCGGTACCTGGTGGAGGTGGAGTCCGGCCTGCCGTTCGAGCCGGCCGCGTTCGCCGCCGACGTGCATCGGGTGCTCAACGACGTACGCGGCTGGGCGCGCTTCGAACGCGTCGACCACGGCCCGGTGCAGGTCCGCGTCGCCCTGTCGAGTCCCTTGCTCACGACCCTCCAGTGCGAGCCCCTGCGCACGGGGGGCGAGCTGTCCTGCTGGAACGGCACCCGCTCGGTCATCAATGCCCTGCGCTGGGCGAAGGGCGTCCCGCAGTACCGCGGCGACCTGACCGCGTACCGGGCCTACCTGATCAGCCACGAGGTCGGGCACAGCCTGGGGCACGGCCACGAGCCCTGTCCCGGGCCCGGCCGCCTCGCCCCCGTCATGACCCAGCAGTCGAAGTCGCTGGACCGCTGCCGCCCCAACCCGTGGCCCTTCCCCGACCGGGGCCGTGAACCCGGGTGCGGCGACACCCCGCCCGGTGACGGCAGGGGCTGCCGCGAGGCGCGAGGATGACGACCGGTAGGTTCTTCCGGTCGATGAGGTCGCCGCACGCTGGGGAGCGTCGGCGAAACGATCGAAGCAGCCTGACCTATCGCGATATATCGTAGGACGGGAACACCGGGGAATCCCGCTCGGTTGAGCGGGATGCACAGACTTTCCAGGGGAGTGTGGCTGATGGCAGGAATGCGTACGGCACGGCGGGTCCTCGCGGGCGGCGTGGCCCTGGCGGCTGCGGGCTGGGCGTTGCGCGATGTCCCCGCCGAGCTGGGCGTACGGCCTCTGACGTCGGGGCCGGACCGGGCGGCGCGGATGCGCCGCTCGCGGCAGTTCAGGGACGGCACCTTCTTCAACCCGATGCCGGAGCCGACCAACATGATGACGGCCCCGCCCGCCGGTCTGCTCGGCGAGCTGGCCAAGAACAAGGAGCAGCGCCGCCCCGCGGGCCCCATCCCGCTGCGCGTCCCGCCGTCCGGCCCGCCGCCCGCCGACGGCGTGCGCGCGATCTGGTACGGCCACGCCTCGACGCTGGTGGAGATCGAGGGCAAGCGGGTGCTGTTCGACCCGGTGTGGAGCAACCGGCCCTCACCGTCGCAGTTCGTCGGCCCCAAGCGGCACCACCCGGTGCCCGTCGAGCTCGGCGAGCTGCCGATGGTCGACGCCATCGCGATCTCGCACGACCACTACGACCACCTCGACCTGGCGACCGTGCGCACGCTGCTCAGGACGCAGAAGGCCCCGTTCCTGGTGCCGCTGGGCATCGGGGCGCACCTGGAGCGGTGGGGCGTGCCGGCGTTCCGGATCATCGAGCTCGACTGGGAGGAGGAGGCCGAGGTGGCGGGGCTGCGCTTCGTCGCCACGGCGGCCCGGCACTTCTCCGGCCGGGCCTTCACCCGTAATGACACGTTGTGGGGTTCCTGGGTGGTGGCCGGGGCGAACAAGCGGGTCTTCTACGCGGGCGACTCCGGATACTTCGAGGGCTACCGGGGCATCGGGTCGGCGCACGGGCCGTTCGACCTGACGCTGATGCCGATCGGCGCCTACAGCCCCGCCTGGCCCGACATCCACATGAACCCGGAGGAGGCCGTCAACGCCCACCTCGACCTCGGCGGCTCGCTGCTGCTCCCCGTCCACTGGGCGACCTTCACGCTGGCCCTGCACCCGTGGTCCGAGCCGGTGGAACGGCTGTGGCGCGAGTCCAAGGCACGCGACGTCAAGATCGCCGTCCCCCGGCCCGGCGAGGCCGTGGACACCTCCGCCGCCCAGGTGGTGGAGGGCTGGTGGGAGATCCTCGGCTGAGCCCCTGCCCTCCGACCGCGCCCCCGCTGCCCCGTACAGTCATGGCGTGAGCAACCTGGAGCTTGACCCGCAGGAGATCCGCTGCGGCGCCGAGGCGGGCGCGGACGGCGAGGTGCTGGTGGGGCGCGAGGTGCCGCTGGGCGGGCCACGCGCGATGATGGTGAGCAGGACGCTGCCGGGCGTGCACCGGCGCATGATCGGCGCATGGTGTTTCGTGGACGCCTACGGGCCCCAGCGCGCCACGATGCGGGTGCCGCCGCACCCGCACACCGGGCTGCAGACGGTGAGCTGGCTGGTCGAGGGCGAGGTGCTGCACCGCGACAGCCTCGGCAGCCTTCAGGAGATCCGCCCCGGCCAGCTCAACCTGATGACCGCCGGCCGGGGCATCTCCCATTCGGAGGAGTCGCCGGAGACGGTGCTGCACGGGGTGCAGCTGTGGGTGGCGCTGCCCGGCGAGCACCGGCACACCGGGCCCGCGTTCGAACACCATCCGGCGCTGCCCGTGCTCGCGGGGCCCGGTTTCGAGGCGATCGTCGCCATGGGGTCGCTCGGCGGGGTCGAATCGCCGGCCACCGCGTTCAGCCCGCTGGTGGGGGCCGAGATCGCGGTGGACGGCACGTGCGAGGTGCCGCTCTCGCCCGGGTTCGAGCACGGTGTGCTGTTGCTCGACGGCGCGGTCGAGCAGCTGGAGCCGGGGGCGCTGGTGTACCTGCCGCCGGGGCGCTCCGCGCTGCGGCTGTCGGGGCGCGGCCGGGTCCTGCTGATCGGCGGCGAGCCCTTCGGCGAGGAGATCGTCATGTGGTGGAACTTCGTCGGCCGCTCCCACGACGAGATCGCCGCGTTCCGCGAGGACTGGATGGAGGGCGAGGGGTTCGGCGCCGTCGAGGGGTTCGACGGGGCGCCGCTCCCCGCGCCCGTCCTGCCCGCCATCCGGCTGAAGCCGCGCGGGCGGGTGCGCTAGCCCTTCCTGAACGTGTAGACGACCTCGATGTCGTCGCCCCTGGTCGGCACCTCGGCCAGCAGGCGCACCATCTTCCCGGTGAAGTCGATCACCTGGACCTGCTGCTTGTCGGAGCCGCCGTCCGGGCGCACCCAGCAGAGCAGGTGATCGTCGTCGAACCAGGCGGCCAGGCCGCCGCAGGCCGACTCGATCCGCTTCACCTCGGCGCCGGTGCGGCTGTCGTACACGCAGTTGTTGCCGCTCTCCAGACCCGGGCAGTCGGTGACGAACCGCCTGCCCGACGGCGAGAACAGCTCGTCGGCGACGCCGGCACCGACGTTCGGGATGCGGCGGACGCGCAGGCCGCTCGCGTCGAAGAAGCGCAGGGCCTGCTGCTCGGCGTCGATCGACATGGCGACCACGCCGGTGTCGGTGTCGTCGAAGCCGTACCTGATGTCCTTCAGCGAGCTCTCCCTGAGGGAGGCGACCGTGGCCTTCCTGGTGGTCACGTCCACGATGGCGAAGCCGGTCGACTGCCAGGTGTCCTTGACGGGGTTGCCGACGTTGAGCAGCACGCGGGTGCTGTCGCGGGACCAGGCCTGGATGTACGCGCTGAGCGGCTGCCGCGAGGTCTTGACCGAGAACCGCTCGCCCGTCGTCTTGTCGGTGATCTCCACGGTGTCGTAGTGGTCGATGAAGTTCTTGCCGCGCTGGGCGAGGTAGCGGCCGTCCGGGGAGAGCATGCTCTCCCACTGGTCCTGATATTTCGTGAAACCTCCCGTCAGGGAGTCGCGGGCGTAGTAGACCCAGTCCTTGGTCTTGGTGTCCTTGACCATGTACGTCGTCAGCCTGACCGGGTCGTCCGGGCTCTCGTACACGGTGGCGTCGGTGCCGGGGAGCCGGACCGGGGTGAGGTTCGCGGTCGGGACCGGGGACACGGTGGGGCTCGGGGACGCGGTGGTGGTGTTCGGAACGGGGGTGGGGAGCGCCTGCGGCTTGGGCGGCAGGTTGATGACGGTCACCACGACGATGGCGATCGCCGCCACCAGCGCCACGCCCGCGATGGCTCCGCCGATCAGCCAGTTCCTCCGGTTGCCGCCGGACGGGGGCGGGGGCGGGCCACCGTACGGGATGCCTCTGGGTGGGGTGCCCGGCTGCTGGAAGGGGGCGGGCGGCTCGAACCCCGGCCGGGCGCCGGGAGGCGGCGGCTGATCCCCACCCAACGGCCGATACTGCCCCGGGGGCGGCGGCGGGGTCGGCGGGGGATACGGCGGCTGAGGGTAGGGCTGCTGGGGATACGGCTGCTGGGGGTACGGCGCCTGGGGGTACTGCGCCTGGGGGTACGGCGCCTGCCCGGCCCACGCCTGCGGCCCAGACCCACCGGCCCGATCACCGCCCGGCGCCCGCCACGCAGACCCTCCACCCCCCGAACCCCCGCTTCCCACCGAGCCCGCACCACCACCCGGCACCTCGCCACTCGTCGAAGGCGCCCCGCCCGCCTGGGACCACCCACCCACCGGAGCGGCGCCACCCGGCGGGGTCGCGCCACCCGCTGGAGAACCGCCACCCACCGGAGCGGCGCCACCCGGCGAAGCCGCACCACCCACCGGCGGCCCGTCCCCGGCCGAAGGCTCGCCACCCGTCGGAGGGGTGGCGCCGAAGGCGGCGGCGGCCTGGTGGAGGGCGTCCGGGTTCGAGGTCGGGTGCTCCAGGAGGCGGTGGATCACCTGCTCGGCAGTCGGCCGCCGCCCGGGATCCTTGGACAGGCAGGCCGCGACCAGTTCGCGCAACGTCCCCGTCAGCCGCCCCAGATCCGGCTCGGCGTTGAGGACGCGCTGCACGGTCGCGGGCATGGTGCCGCCCGCGAACGGCCCCGCGCCGGAGGCTGCGAAGACGATGGTGCACGCCCAGGCGAACATGTCGGCCGCCGGCCCGGCGGGATCCCCCAGAAGTTGCTCGGGCGCCAGGAACGCCGAATCGCCGACGGGCACGGTCGTGTCGCCGGAGGTCACGTCGAGCGCCCTGGCGATCCCGAACCCGATCACCCTGGGCCCCTCGCTGCCCAGCAGCACGTTGCCGGGGCTGAAGTCGCGGTGCACGATGCCCGCCTGGTGGATCGCGGCGAGGGCGGTGGCGGTGCCGATGGCCAGCCGGTGCAGCGCGGGCCCGGTGCGCGGCCCCTCCTCGCGCACCGCGCGCTCCAGCGCCAGGCCGTCCACGTACTCGCTGACGATGTACGGGCGGCCCTCGTGCACGCCGCTGTCCAGCACCTTCGCGGTGCAGAACGGCGCCACCCGCCGCGCCGCCGCCACCTCCCTGGCGAACCGCTCCGCCGCCGCCCCGTCACCCGCCAGCTCAGGCCGCAGCCATTTGACGGCCGCCCGCCTCCCCTGCTCGTCGACGCCCAGATAGACGACACCCTGAACGCCTTCTCCCAGCCGTCCCCGGATCTCGTAGCCTCCGAGACCGGAGGGATCTCCTGCTCTGAGTTCAGTTATCGGCGGCATGCGCGCATTATGAGCGCCGGATCTTGCAAACGGCTTACATCAATCGTGAGCCTTCCTCCCGTCCGCGTGGCGGCAGAGCGGCTCGCCTACGTCAGCCGCTGCGCCTTGCTCAGCAGCCGCTGCGCCACCACGACCAGCGCCAGGAACATCCCGCTGACCACCTGCTGGAACGCCGACGTCAGGCTCCCGACCTGGTTGATCAGGCTCTGGATGACGCCGAGCAGCAGCACGCCGGCCACGGTCCCGGTGATGCCGCCCGCTCCCCCGGTCAGCAACGTGCCGCCGATCACGACGGCCGCGATGGCGTCCAGTTCGAGGCCGATGCCGAGGATCGTCACCCCGGAGGAGAGCCGGGCGGCGTTCAACGCCCCCGCCAGGCCCGCGAGGAGGGCGGACATCACGTACACGTAGACCTTCGTGCGCACGACCGGGACGCCCATGAAGGCCGCCGCCTGCTCGTTGCCGCCGATGGCGTAGACGTTCTGGCCGAAGCCGGTGCGTTGCAGCAGGACCATCGCCAGCAGGGCCAGGATGATCGTGATGTAGACGGGGTACGACAGGCCGAGAAGCTCGCCCTGGCCGAGGGTGGCGAAGGCCCGATTTTTCACGAGATAGGTGGTGGCGCCCTCGTTCGAGATCGCGAGCATCAGCCCGCGCACGCCGAGCAGCCCCGCCAGGGTCACGATGAACGGCGCCATCCCCGTACGCGCGATGACCAGGCCCTGGAGCAGGCCGACCACCCCGCACACGGCCAGGGGCAGCAGCAGCGCCACGATCAGCCCGTACTGCGACCCGTACGCGGCCAGCACGCCGCCGAGCACGAACAGCGACCCCACCGACAGGTCGATCCCGCCGCTGATGATGACGAACGTCATCCCGATCGCGATGATCGCCAGGAAGGACGAGGACACAACGACGCTGGCCGCGTTCTCCGGCGTGGCGAACGAGTCGAACGCCAGGCTGCCCACGATCACCAGCAGGCCGAGCACCATCATGGCGCCGTGCTGCTGGAGGATGCGGCTCACCTGTTCACGGTTCATCGGCGCTCCCGGGTGGCGTAGACGGCGGCCAGGATGATGACCGCCTGGACCATCTGGGTCCACGACTGCGGCAGGTTGTGCTTGATCAGCGTGGCCGACAGCAGCTGCATGAGCAGCGCGCCCATGACCGTGCTCAGCACCCTGATGCGGCCGCCGGTCAGCGGGGTGCCGCCGACCACGACCGCCGTGATCGCCGACAGCTCGATGAAGAGCCCGAGCGAGGTCGGGTCGCTGGCCTGCAGCCGGGCCGTGGCCAGTACCCCGGCCAGCGCCGCCAGCAGCCCCGAGATCACGTAGACGGTCAGGAGCACGCGTTTGACCGGCAGCCCGGACAGCTCGCTGGCCGACCGGTTGCCGCCGATCGCCACCACCTGCCGCCCGAACGTGGTCCGCCGCACCACGAACAGCACGACCACCGTCAGCGCCGCCGCGATGAGCACGATCACCGGGATCCCGGCGACCGAACTGCTGCCGAGCGCGATCAGGTCCGGGTTGCGGAACTCGACGAGCTGCGGCACCAGGACGTTCGCCAGCCCGCGTACACCGACCAGCAGCGCCAGGGTGGCCACGATCGGCTGCACCCCGACGTACGCGACCAGCGCCCCGCCCGCCGCTCCGACCACGGCGCCTCCGGCCACGGCCACGATCAGCGCGGGCAGCCAGCCGTACCCGAGGTAGAGCACGACCAGCGCGGCCGCGAGCGCCATCACCGAGCCGACCGACAGGTCGATGCCCTGGGTGCCGATCACCAGCGCCATCCCGAGGGAGACGATCACGATGGGGGTGACCTGGACGAGCTGGGTGCGGAAGTTCGCGGCGTCCAGGAAGTGCGGGGTGAACAGCACGTTGAACAGCAGCAGCGCCAGCACCGCCGCGTACACGCCGTAGTCCTGGACCCAGGCGAACAGGCGCGGTTTGAGCACCGCGACGCGCCCCTGCACGGTGAGCTCAGCCATCGCCCCGCTCCTCGCCCGCCTGACCCACGGCCGTGTGCTCCGCGATCGTCGCCATGATCCTCTCCTCGGTGACCTCGTCGCCCGACAGCTCCCCGACGACCGCGCCCTCGCGCAGCACCAGGATCCTGTCGGCGCCCTCGACCAGCTCCTCCAGATCGGAGGAGATCAGCAGCACGCCCAGCCCCTCTTCGGCCAGCTCGTCGATCAGCGCCTGCACCTCGGCCTTCGCGCCGACGTCGATGCCCCGGGTGGGCTCGTCGAGCAGCAGCACCTTGGGTCGCACGGCCAGCCAGCGGGCGAGCAGCACCTTCTGCTGGTTGCCACCGGACAGCTCGGACACCAGCTGATGCGGCGACGCGGCCTTGATCCTCAGCCTCCGCATGAAGATCTCGACCACCCGGTCGATCTTCGCATCGGACACCACGCCTGCCGTACCCAGAGTGGGGAGGGCGGCCAGCGCGATGTTCTCCCGTACCGAGAGGGTCGGGATGATGCCCTCGGCTTTGCGGTCCTCGGGCAGCAGGCTCACCCCCGCCCTGATCGCCGCCTTCGTCCCCCTACGGACGGGCCGGCCCGCCACCAGCACCTGGCCGCCGTCGATCGGGAGCGCGCCGACGATGGCCTTCGCGGTCTCGGTCCGACCCGCGCCGAGCAGTCCGCCCAGCCCGACGACCTCACCGGGCGCGATGGCCACGTCCACGCCGTCGAGGACGTGACGGCGGGTGAGCCCCCGCGCCTCGACCACAGGCGCACCCACCCCGACGCCCAACCCATCGGACTCGAGCGGGGGCTCAGTCGAGGCACCGCCGGTCACCGAAGCACCGGCACCGGGCACACCCACAGCCCCCGCCGACACCGCAGACCCCTCGAAGGCCGCCGGTGCTGTGGGACCCGGTGGGGAGGATGTGGACGATGCAAGGGTGGTGGTGCGGTGGCGGGTGCGGGAGAAGCGGGTGAGGCCGCCCGTACGGACCTCGTTCAGGTCGCGGCCCAGCATGAGCGAGATGAGCCGCAGCCGCTCCACCTCGGCGAGCGGCCCCGAGTGGGCGACGCGGCCGTCCCGAAGCACCGTCACCTGGTCGCACACCCGGTACAGCTCGTCCAGCCGGTGACTGACGTACATGACGGCGATCCCCGCGTCCCGCAGCCGCCGGATCACCCCGAACAGCGTCTCCACCTCTCGCGGCTCCAGCGAGGACGTGGGCTCGTCCATGATGACCACCCGCGCGTCCACCGAGACCGCCCTGGCCAGGGCGACCATCTGCTGGGCCCCGACCCCGAGGGTGCGCAGCGGCCGGCGGACGTCGGTCGCGACCCCGTATCCAGCGAGAACGCGTTGCGCCTCCCCGTGCATCGCGGCCGCGTCGATCACCCCGAAGCGGCCGCGCGGCTCGCGGCCGAGCAGCAGGTTGCGGGCCACGCTCATCATCGGGACGAGGTTGACCTCCTGGTAGATGGTGGAGATCCCGGCGCGCTGCGCTTCCATGGGGGTGCCGAAGACGGCGGGAGCGCCCTGGTAGCGCAGCTCGCCGCCGTCCGGCCGGTACACGCCGGTGAAGACCTTGATCAGCGTGGACTTGCCCGCGCCGTTCTCGCCGACGAGGGCGTGCACCTCGCCCGGGCGGAGGGCGAGGGACACACCGTCGAGAGCGAGCACACCGGGGAAGCGTTTGCTGACCGCCCGGGCCTCGAGAACCGGTTCCAAGTCAGTACGCCTCACCGAGGGAGTCCTTGGCGTTGCCCGTGTCGTAGTCCCGGTCGGAGATGACCACCTTGTCCGGGATGGGCTGCCCGTCGAGGAACTTCTGCGCGGTCTCGAAGGCGAGCGGCCCGAAACGGGGGTTCGACTCGATGACCGCGTGCAGCCAGCCGTCCGCGATGCCCTGGACGGCGCTGCGGGTGCCGTCCACCGACACGATCTTGATGTTGCCGGGCTCCTTGCCCGCGCCCTTCAGCGCGGTGACGGCGCCCAGGGCCATCTCGTCGTTCTCGGCGTAGATGCCGTTGATGTCGGGGTTGGACTGGATGAGCTGCTCGGTGACCTGCTGCCCCTTCTCACGGGCGAACTCGCCGGTCTGCTCGAACGAGATCGTGATCCCGGGCGCCTTCTCCTTGACGCGGTCCTTGAAGCCGTTCGTCCGCTCGGTGGTGACGTTGTTGCCGGGGGCACCGAGGAGGATGGCGACCCTGCTCTTGCTGCCCTCGCCTCCAAGCGCCTCGATCATGCGGTCGGCGGCGCGCTTGCCCTGCTCGTAGAAGTCCGAGCCGATGAACGTGAGGTAGTCGCTGCAGGCCTTGGCGTTGATCTTCCGGTCCACCGTGATGATCGGGATCTTCTTGGCGGCGGCCTGCTGGAGGACCGGCTCCCAGCCGTCGGAGTTCAGGGGCGCGATGACGAGGAGCCGTACGCCCTGGGCGATGAGCTGCTGCACGTCGGTGATCTGCTTGGAGAACTGGGACTGGGCGTTGGTGACCTTGAGATTCGCGATGCCGAGTTTGGCGGCCTCGTCCTTGATCGATTTGGTCTCGGCGATGCGGAAGGGGTTGGCCTCCTTCTCCGATTGGGAGAACCCGACCGTGGCCGTCTTGAGGTCGAACTTCGTCCCGCCGAACTGATCCAGCGTGCACGTCGGCCCGGCCGAGCCGGAGGGCGACTGCACGACCTGCTGCCCCGCCGTGCTCGCGACGGCGGGCGCGCTCTGCGGCGCCTCCGCCTTGGCGCACGCGGTCGCGGTGAGGAGGACGGCCAGTGTTAATGCGGCTGTCCGGATATGGGGGGTCATGGCGTTCCTTTCCTATCAGTCCCGGCGCCCGGGCCACAGGGGCCCGGGCGACCGGCGTTCACCCGTGAGCGCCGTGTCCACGCCCGCGGTTGAGGCGGGGCACGGCGCACGCGGTTCGAGCAGGATCTGCGCACGTGGCTCCCAGACGCGGTGTCCCACGCACGGTCTTCCAGGTGCGGTCTTCCACGCACGGTGTTTCAGGTGCGGTGTTTCAGGCGCTCCGTGTAACGGGTGCGGTGGTCCAGGTGGGGTCTTTCAGGTGCAGGTTGGGTTGATGGCGCTCGTCAGGGCCGTGTTGGCGTCGTGTACGCGCTTCACGTCCGGCTTCGTGACCGCCCGGTCGTACGTCATCAGGCCGTTCAGCTCGGTCTCCACGTCGGTGGTCTGGGTGTAGATCGCGGCGCTGAGCTGCTCGCAGGCGTGCAGTCGCTCCAGTTCCTTGACCATCCCGACGTACCGGGTGGTGAGGGCCTCCGGGTCGGGTTCGACCGCGTAGCCCCAGCCGCCGCCCGACCAGGTGTGGCCGATCAGCGGCAGGCCGAGCCCGCCGTACTCGCCGAGCACGTTCGCCCGCGTACCCGACGGCTTGCCGGGGTTGCCGGGGCCGGGGTAGATGTGGAAGTCCTTGACGTCGCCGTTGCCGCCGTCGACCGCGCCGCAGCAGTTGATCCCGCTCATGTTGTTCACCAGGCGCGACGGGTCCCAGCTCTTGACCAGATCGGCGATGCGCGCCTGGTCGTACTGGCCCCAGCCCTCGTTGAACGGCACCCACATGATGATCGACGGGCTGCTGCGGTGCTGGTCGACGAGTTCGCGCAGCTCGGCCTCGAACTGGGGTCTGTCATCCGTACGGAACGCCGCCGGCATGTCCTGCCAGACCAGCAGGCCGAGCTTGTCGGCGTGGTAGTACCAGCGGTCGGACTCGACCTTGACGTGCTTGCGGACGGCGTTGAAGCCGAGCGCCTTGGTCTGCTCCAGGTCGTACCGCAGCGCCTCGTCGGTCGGCGGGGTGTAGATGCCGTCCGGCCAGAAGCCCTGGTCGAGGGGGCCGAGCTGGAAGACGGGCTGTCCGTTCAGCAGGATGCGGTTGCCGGAGACCGCGATGGAGCGCATCCCGAAGTAGGACTCGACCTTGTCATCCTTGAGTTTGACCTCCAGGTCGTACAGGTGCGGGTTGTCCGGGGTCCAGAGCTTGGGGTTGGGCACCGGGAGTCTGAGTTCGCGGCCCACCGGGCCGGTCACCTTGCCCACGACGCGGCGGCCGTCCCTGGCGGTGACCGTCGCGTTGCCGCCGGTTCCCTGGACGGTCACGTAGAGCGCCTGGCCGCGCAGGTCGGGCACGGTGTCGACGCGGTCGATGCGCTGCTTGGCGACCGGCTCGATCCAGACGGTCTGCCAGATGCCGGAGTTCGCGGTGTACCAGATGCCACTCGGGTCGAGCCGCTGCTTGCCGATGGCCTGGGTGCCGGCGTCGGTCGGGTCGTACACGCCGACGATCAGCTCCTGCGGGCCGCTGCGCCTGAGCGCGTCGGTCACGTCCACGGTGATCCGGCCGTAGCCGCCCTTGTGGGTGGTGACCTGCTTGCCGTTCACGTACACCGTGGACTGCCAGTCCACCGCGTCGAGGTGCAGCAGCAGCCGCTCGCCGCGCCACGAGCGGGGCACGTCGAACGTCCTGCGGTACCACATGCGCTCCTCGTGCCGGCCGATGCCGGACAGCTGCGACTCCACCGGGTACGGCACGACGATGCGCTCGGGCAGGTCGCGGCCGACGGGCGCGGCCTCGTCCGCCTTGGCGGGGGCGAACTGCCACTTGCCGTTGAGGCTGCGCCAGCGGTCCCGGACGAGCTGGGGCCGGGGGTACTCGGGCAGCGGGCCGGCCGGGTTGACGTCGTCAGACCACTTCGTCCGCAGGATGTAGGCGGAGCCGTTGGCGACGTAGGCGTACGGGAAGGCTTCGACCGCGCTGCCGTCGGCGTAGGTGAGGCCGCCGGTGCCGTTGTAGGCGGCGCGGATGCTGCTGCCGGCCTTGGACGGGATCGGATATTTGAGCTTCAGCTCCACCGTTTGCGGATTTTTCAGGATTACGGAGCTTGTGGGCCACTTGGTGCCTGCGACCGTGATGTCCAGCTTGCTGAGGGCGTCCGCCGGCAGCGCGCCGAGGGGCTTGGCGAACGTCAGCGCCGCGACGTCACCGGCCGCGTTCACCCTGGCGTCGGACGGTCCGGGCGGCGCGAACCCCTCGGGCAGCGTGAACGCCTCCGCGGGCACGATCTGCTTCGGCTGGCTCGGGCTCTGCCAGCGCAGCCGCAGGTTCGCGCCGCCGAAGTGCTCGAAGTACTCGACCTTGACGTCGTACTTCTTGCCCGCCTCCAGGGCGATCGGGGTGCCGGTCTGCTCCCGGTCCCAGTCGTCCACCCAGTGGTCGATGATCGGCTTGCCGTCCACCCAGAGTCGGAAGCCGTTGTCGCCGATGATGGAGAAGGTGTACGTCTCGGAGTACTTGGGCTGGATCTGACCCGTCCACCGCACGGAGACGTCGTCATCCCTGCCGGCCAGCAGCCTGAACGTCGGATTCAGGTCTGTCAGCTCCAGGTTGGGGTCGACGACGCTGGCTTTCAGCTCGGCGAAGTCGAACTTCCCCGCCCCGGAGGCGAGGTAGTAGTCACCGCGCAGCCCGTTCGGGGCGGCGGCGGCCTGGTCGGGAACTGCGGCGGTGGCGGGGAGCGACGGCTGCCATAACAGTGACATCAGTACGGCCAGCGGGAACGCGAGGCGCTTGCGCACGGGGGGTCCTTTCGAAACGCGCCGATCAGGTTCGGACAGCTTTTGACCCTGACACGCTCTCAAGTAAGCACCGATGGACCGAGCCGGTCAAGATTTCCGATCAAATTCGTTCTCATACGATCAGAGGTGAACTCATCTTGGCCTTTCCACTATGATCGGGACGTGAGCGACACGCAGAGCGACGGACGCAGACCCGTGTTCGCCGCTGAGCGCCGGCAGCGCATCCTGGAGCTGGTGCGCGCCAACGGCGCGGTGTCGCTGCGCGAGCTCGCCCAGGCCGTGCACTCCTCCGAGGTCACCGTCCGCCGCGACCTGCGCGCGCTGGAGTCGGAGGGCCTGCTCAACCGCCACCACGGCGGCGCCACCCTGCCCGGCGAGCTGTCGCGCGAGGCCGGATACGCGCACAAGGTGTCGCTCGAGTCGGCCGAGAAGGCCGCCATCGCCGACCTGGCCGCCGCCCTCGTCGAGGACGGCGACGCGATCGTGATCGGGCCCGGCACCACCACGCAGGAGTTCGCCCGCCGCCTGACCAGGCACTCCGAGCTGGCCGTGGTGACCAGCTCCCTGCTGGTCGCCCAAGTGCTGGCCGGGACGCCGCGGGTGGAGGTGATGCTCACCGGCGGCACGCTGCGCGGCTCGATCCTGGCCCTGGTGGGCAGCGCCGCCGAGCACTCGCTGGCGGGGCTGCGGGTGCGCCGGGCGTTCATCTCGGGCAACGGCCTGACGGCCGAGCGCGGCCTGTCGACACCCAACATGCAGGTGGCGGGCGTCGACCGAGCGCTGGCGGCGGCCGCGGAGGAGGTCGTGGTGCTGGCCGACCACACCAAGATCGGCGTGGACACGATGGTCCAGACGGTGCCGCCGGACCGGATCGACCACCTGGTCACGGACGACGCGGCACCTCGGGACGTACTCGACGACCTGAGCGCCCGCGGCGTCCGCCTCCACATCGCCCAGTTCTGACTCCCTTCCGGCCAACCGGCCGAGCGCCCCGACATCGCCCGTACACTGCCCCGGCCCCCGGTGGGGGACATCCGCGGGCGGAGGATCGGCACGGAGCAGGCGCGGCGACCATGGCCCGGCGAACGGCCGCGCCCAACACGGGCGCAGGCGGCGCGCGAGAACGGGCGGGCAAACGCGGCCGGACACAGCTGAACAGGCGCGAGCCAGGGGCGGTTGACGCAGAGGCTGGCGAACAGACGCGAGCCGGAGGCGGTTTACGCAGGCTGGCGAACGGGCGCTGGCCGATGGCAGGTGGCCCAGGCGGGCGGACGCGGACGAGCCGACGTGAGCTGGGGGCAGGCAGCACGCACGGGCATGGCAGCCAAAGGCAGGCGGTCACGCACGGGAAGGCATAGCCGGGCAGACAACCACGGCCGACACGGGGACAAGCGGGCGTGCACGAGCAGGCGGACATGCGGGAAGGGCCCAGGCGACGCTGCGGGCGGGCGCGAACGAACCAGCGCCAACGAACGGCCGGCGACCCGGGCGGGCGCAAGCGGAGGCGCAGGCGACGAGGCGGGCGCGGGAGGCGAGCGCAGGCGGGCAGGCGCGGGAGACGGGCGCAGGCGGGCAGGCGCGGGAGACGGGCGTGTAAGGCGCCGAGCAACGGCGGCAGGACAGCCTGCCGACGAGGCAACCGAGCACAGGGGCATGAGCAAGGCAGCCGAGTACAGGGGCGGGCAAGGTAATCGAGCACGGCGCCCGCCTGGAAACTGTACCGGTCAGCCGGTATAGTTTCCTCCATGCCGCGACCCAGCTCGAAAGAACGACTGCTCGACGCCGCGGCCGAGGTGTTGCTGTCCGAGGGGGCCGAGGCCCTGACTCTGGAAGCGGTGGCACGGCGGGCAGGCGTGTCCAAGGGCGGCTTGTTCTACCACTTCCCCACCAAGCAGGCATTGGTCGCCGCCATGGTCGACCGCCTGACCAAGGTTTTCGACCAAGCACTGGCCGAGACCGGTACCGAGCCGGGCGACTTTCTGCGCGCTTACCTGAACGCGACGATCCCCGAACACCACACGGCGGCCAACGCTCCGGCCGACCGGGTGACCGCCGCGTTGCTGGCCGCGGTGCTCGTGGATCCGGCAGGGCTTGCGCCGCTGAGAGAGCGGTTCGCCGCCTGGCAGGCCAGATTGTCCGACGACGGCATCGACCCGGCCGCGGCGACGGCGGTACGGCTGGCCATCGACGGTTGGTGGGCGGCCAGGCTTCTCGGACTCGGCGAACCGGACGCGGCCCTGCACGAACAGACCAGGCGCTACCTGATGGAGGAAATCGACCGTGCTACGCGTCACTAAGGCGTTGATGCTGCTCACGGATCTGGCGTTCGTCATCTACTTCACCATCACCGGGCTGGGGCTGATCCCGCCCGAATGGGCGTTCGCCGACTACACCAACCCGCTGATGGCCGATTGGAACTGGTCGTTTCTCTGGATCGACCTGCTGGCCAGCGCCACCGGCCTGGCCAGCCTGTACCTCCTGCGCCGAGGCTCGCCGTCCGGGCCGGGGCTGATGCTGGTCTCGCTCGTGCTGACCATGGCCTCCGGCTTGATGGCGATCGCGTTCTGGACATTGCGCGGCGACTTCTCGCTGGTCTGGTGGCTGCCGAACCTCTACCTCATGCTCTTCCCGGTCCCCGCGATCCTCTGTCTCACGCGGTCCCGACCAAGCTTCACCGCCTCATAGGGATAGCCGCACGTGGGTGCCGGCGTTCGCCGAGCAGGTGGCCGGGTTGATTGGCCTGCCTGCCCGACCGATAACACGCCAGAGCCCGGGTTGGGGGCGCGGCTGGGGCTGCCGGTGGCCAAGGGGACGCCTTGCCAAGGATTGTCCGCATGCTGCCGAAGGAGCGAGCCCGTCGGCCCGGGGTGGGTGGTGGCAGTGGATGACGTGCGCTGTGCCGACGGGGTTCGGCCGTCGGGGCTCGGCCGTCGGGGCTCGACACCCTTGACTCCGGGGCCCGGGGATGGACGGTTGGCGACGGAGTGGGTGTGACGGGTTGCGCTCGTTTCTGATCGAATGTGACAAGGCCGTTACTGTAATGTTTCCTTCCTCGACCACGATCGAGGCGGAGGCAACCGTGCTACAGGTGGCAGGCGTTCTCAAGACGTTCCAGGGTGTCACCGCCCTCGACCACGTCACCCTGTCCGTACGCCCCGGCGAGGTGCATGCGCTGATCGGCGGCAACGGGGCGGGCAAGTCGACCCTGGTGAAGGTGCTCTCCGGGGTCCACCAGCCGGACGCGGGCGAGCTGCGCCTCACGGGTGAGCCGGTCAGGTTCGCCAGCCCGGCCGACGCCAAGCGGGCCGGGATCGCCACCGTCCACCAGGAGACGAACCTCGTACCGACCATGAGCGTCGCCCGTAACCTCCTCCTGGGGAGGGAGCCCAGGGGACGGCTCGGGTTGATCGACTCCGCGGCCGTGCACGCGCAGGCCGAGCGGGTGCTGGCCACGTACGGGCTGGAGGTGGACGTGCGCCGGCCGCTCGGCGCGCTGGGCGAGGGCGCGCGCCAGCTCGTCGCGCTGGCCAGGGCCGCCTCGGCGGACGCGCGGGTGGTCATCATGGACGAGCCCACGTCGGCGCTGGCGCACGGCGAGCTGGAGACGCTGTTCGGGGCCGTGCGGCGGCTGCGCGAGGAGGGCCGGTCTGTCGTGTACGTCACGCACCGGCTGGAGGAGCTGTACGAGATCTGCGACCGGGTCACGGTGCTGCGCGAGGGGCGGGTCGTGCACACGGGACCGCTGGCGGGGCTCGACCGGTTACGACTGGTCTCGCTCATGCTGGGACGGCCGTTCCACCCCGTGGAGCCCGCCCTGCACACCGGCGAGCCGGCCGAGTCCGCCGACCTGCCGGTGCTCGAGGCCAAGGGTCTGACCCGCCATCACGTACTGGACGGGGTGTCGCTCGCGATGCGGGCCGGCGAGGTGGTCGGCCTGGGCGGGCTGCTCGGCGCGGGGCGCAGCGAGACGGCCCGGGCCATCGCGGGCGTGCTGCCGGTGGACGCGGGCCAGGTGACGGTGGCGGGGGCGCGTTCCCGCAAGTGGTCGATCAGGAACGCCATCCGCGCCGGCGTCGGCCTCGTGCCGGAGAACCGGAAGACCGAGGGCATCGTGCCCACGCTGTCGGTGCGCGACAACATCGCGCTGGCGGCCCTGCCCCGGCTGTCGCGGGCGGGGATCGTGTCGGACGCGCGGGTGGACAGCATCGTGGCGACGTTCATGAAGCGGCTCGGGATCAAGGCCGTCTCCCCCCGGCAGCCCGCCGGGGAGCTGTCGGGCGGGAACCAGCAGAAGGTGCTGCTGGCGCGGTGGCTGGCCATGCACCCGAAGGTGCTGCTGCTGGACGAGCCGACCCGGGGCGTGGACGTGGCGACGAAGGTGGACATGCAGGCGCTGCTGGACGAGCTGGCGGTGGACGGGCTGGCGATCCTGCTGATCTCGTCGGACGTGAGCGAACTGGTGGAGAACTGCGACAGCGTGGTCGTCCTGCGCGACGGGGCGATCACCGATCAGCTGGTCGGGCCCGAGGTCACGGAGGACCGGCTGCTGGCGGCCCTGGCCAAGGACTAGCCCCAGGTCGGGAGCAGCAGCGGGCCAGGGCGGGAGGGCCAGGCATCCACGTGGCGGGAGGCGTCCAGGTGGCGGAAGAGTCAGGCGTCCAGGTGGCGGGAGGCTTCGCCGAAGACCCAGGGTGAGGTCTGTGCGATGAAGTCGGCGGGGAAGCCGAGGGTGAAGCCCGTCGCCTCGTCCAGGCGTCGTACGGCATCCTCCGGAAGGTCGACGTCCACCACCCCGAGGTTGTCAGCCAGCTGCTCCACCGTCCGCGCCCCCACGATCGGCAGCACCGCCCGCGACCGTGCCCGGGTCCACGCGATCGCCACCTGCGAGCTCGACGCCCCCAGCGAGTCGGCCACCTCCTGCACCGCCCGCGCCACCGCGTGGTCGTGCTCGCTGACCGAGCCGGCCGCCACCCGCGTCCCCGGCTGCGCCGTCCCCCGGGTGAACTTGCCCGACAGGATCCCTCCGGCCAGCGGGCTCCAGGCGGTCACGCTCATCCCGTACGACTCGGCCATGGGCAGGAGCTCCCGCTCGATGTCCCGCTGGAGCAGGCTGTAAGGCACCTGCAGCCCCGCGAACGGCGCCCACCCGCGGAACTCGGCGACCGTGTTGGCCCTCGACACCACCCACGCCGGAGCATCGGATATGCCGACGTAGAGCACCTTGCCGGACCGCACGGCCTCGTCGAGACCGCGCATCGTCTCCTCGATCGGCGTGTGCCGGTCCCACAGGTGGACCCAGTAGATGTCCACGTAGTCGGTCCGGAGCCGGCGCAGGCTGGTCTCCAGGGACAGCCGCAGGTTCTTGCGGTGGTTGCCGGCCGCGTTCGGGTCGGCGCCGTCCCGGCTGACGGTGTACTTGGTGGACAGGACGAACCGGTCCCTGCGGCCTTCGAGCAGCTCGCCCACGATGGCCTCGCTGGCCCCGCCCCGGTAGTTGATCGCCGTGTCCACGACGTTGCCGCCCGCGTCGGCGTACAGGTCGAGCATGCGGCGGCACTCCTCGATCGGCGCGCCCACCCCGCCCTGCTCCCCGAACGTCATAGCCCCGAGGAACAGCTCCGACACCCGTAACCCGGTGTTGCCCAGCAGCCGATAGCGCATCGCCCGAACCCCCTAATAGACCGAAATATGGGGATGATCGTAGTGGTTCGCCGTCGTGCCGCCCCGGTCCGACATGGTGCGCCAGGAGCCGGTTCTGGCGTGCCAGATCCGCTGCCGGTAGATGATGTACATGATCCCGAGCCGCTTCGAGTTCTTGATCGCCCACTCCGCGATCTCGTTGCCGCGCGCGACCTCCGCCCCCGACGGCATCGCGCCGCCGCGGCTCAGCATGAAGTCGCAGGCTCGCCCGAGCGGATGCTCGCCGCCGTCCTGGATCGCCCGGTAACACCCGATCCCGTTCGGGACGCCGAACCGCTCCTGGACGAGCTGCTTGACCAGCCGCATCCGGGGCGTGATGTTGTCGGCCCCGCCGGGCAGCTGCGGCACCCACGTGCCGTCCGGCCGCCGCACGCCCGGCCCGACGTACAGCTGGTCGATCTTCTCCTTGATCCGGTCGATCTGCTTCTCGGCCTTCTTCTTGCGCTTCTCCAGCTCGTCCACCGTCTCGGCGAGCTCCTTGGCACGCGCGTCGGCCTCGTCCTTGGCCTGCTGGTGGGCGTCCCTGACCTGGGCGTAGCCGCGCAGCCGGGTCTCCTGGAGCACGACGAGGTGCTGGTTGAGCGCCATCCGGCCGAGCAGGGACGTCGGGTCCCGGTCGGAGGTGAGCATGGAGATCTGGCCGGGGTCGCCGCCGATGTACTGGGCGACGGCCATGGCGCGGAGCTCGGCGGACTCGCGGTCGTAGACCGCCTGGGCCACGGCCAGCTTCTCCCGCGCCGACTTTTCCGATTTATCGGCTTTTTGCTGGGCGACTCTGCTGCTGTAGTAGTCGGTGATGAGCTTGTCCGACTCCTTCTGCAACGCGGCGAGCTCCTTCTTGAGCTGCTTCACCGTGGGCTTGGGCGCGGCCTGCGCCGGAGCCCCCGCCGTCAGCAGCGCCACGGCGAGCGTCGCCGCGGAGAGCGTACGGACCAGTCCGCGTAGCCGGTCGGCGTGGGACGCAACCGCCACACTTCTCCTCACCCCGAGCCGCAGGGCAGGTTCCGGTCAGCAGTAATCCAGGCCGGGGGGACGCCCTCTATCCGACTGCTGATAGTAGGGGATCATCCCGCTCCGCACACAACTCACAACTTTTCGGTATCGCGCGGCCGTCGTACCCTCCGCGCCACGATCTGCCGTCCGACCAATACCGAGCCCGGTACGACCACCATCCCCAGGAGGCTCGACCCCAGACCGAGGTCGATGTCGGCGTCCAGCAGCCCGTCATCGCCGCCGCCGCCGAGGATCGGCAGGTTCACCGACACCTTGACGGAGACGGAGATGAGCGGCTCCCGGTTCCTGGTCGCGGGCGGCGTGCCGGGGTCGGGCGCGCTCGTGGCCGGAGGCCTGGTGGCGGGCGGTTGGGTGGCGGGCGGCCTGGTCGCCGGGGGTCTCGTGGCCGGGGGTTCGCCGGTGGGCGGCCGCGTGGTGGGCCGCTCGGTCGGCCGCTCGGTGGGCCGCTCGGTCGGCCGGCCGGACCGCGTCGGCTCCCGGGTCGGCTCCCGCGTCGGCTCCCGGGTGGCGGTGGGCGGCCGCGAGCCGGGGCCGCCCGTAGGAAGAGCCGTGGGAGGAGCCGTAGGGGGAGCAGTCGGCTGACCGGCGTACGTGACGGGCGGCGTCCCCGTGACCGACCCGCTCGGGGTGGGCTCGGCGGAGGTGGGCGGCGCGGAGGTCGGCGAGGCGGGCGCCGGGGTCCGCGACGGCTCCGGCGCGGCGGACGTGGCGGGCGGGAGCGCGACGCCCGGCCCAGGCCCCGGCTCCGGCGAGTCCCCCAGGATCACGAACGCCGACACGACCGCGGCGGCGGTCGCCAGCACCAGCCCGCCCGTCACCGCGAACTTGGCCGCCGGCGCCAGCGTGCTCTGCACCACGCTGGTGGTGCTCTCGGCGACCGGTTGCGGCTTCGGTAACAGCGCGGCCAGCGGCAGCATCAAGATGCCGAGCCCGGCCCGCCCGCGCGTCTCCCATTCCTCGCCGTACTCGGCGAGCGCGGCCCCCTCCAGCTCGGCCAGGAACGCCTCCGCCGACGCGGGCCGCCCGGCCGGGTCCTTGGCCAGGCCGTGTTCGAGCAGCGGCCGCAGCGGCTCCTCGACCTCCCCCAGCGGGGGCAGGATGTGCTGGTGCTGGTAGGCGAGCGCGGCCACGTTCTCACCCTGGAAGGCGCGGTGGCCGGTCAGGCACTCGAAGAACACCAGCGTGGCGGCGTACACGTCGGTCGCGGCGCTGGCCGGCCCGTCGTCCCACTGCTCGGGCGCCATGTACGGGGGCGTGCCGACGAGCGCGGCCGTCTCCCCGAAGTGGGCCGCCACGCCGAAGTCGACGAGCTTGCTCTGGCCGTCCTGGGTGATGATGACGTTCTCGGGTTTGAAGTCCCGGTGGACGACACCGCGCCGGTGCGCCTCGGCCAGCCCGAGCAGCGCGCCCTTCAGCACCACGAGCGCCGCCTCCGGGCCCGTCGCGCCCTCGTGCTCCAGCAGCCGCCGCAGCGTGACGCCGTCGACCAGCTCCATCACGATGACGGCGTCGTCCTGGCCCTCGACGTATTCGAGCAGGCGGGCGGTGTGCGGGCTGTCGATCTCGCGGATGACCTCGGCCTCCGCCCGGAACCGCTCGACGAACCCCGCGTCCGCGCGCAGCGGCTCGGACAGGTGCTTGATCGCGACGGCCAGCCCGTCGGAGTCCCGTACGGCGAGCATCACCCGGCCTGTCCCGCCGTGTCCGAGTTCCCGGATCTCGGTGTAGCCGGGAACTTCCATGTGGGACCTCCTGACCGGATAAAGATCCTTATGTCAGGACGCTAACCTGGGGTCACACCCCGTGTCGAGTCCCTTCGCGGGAGTAACCGGACCGCTGTCGCAATCGGTATTCTTACTACTTCGCATAGTAGGTCCGGTCAGGCCGCCTGCCGCGCCAGGTAACCGTGGACATTGCGCGCCGCCGCGCGTCCGGCGCGGTTCGCGCCGATGGTGCTGGCCGAGGGGCCGTACCCGACCAGTTGCAGGGCCGGCTCCCTGACGGCCTGGGTGCCGTCCACCTTGATCCCGCCGCCCGGCTCCCTGAGCCGCAGGGGCGCGAGGTGGTCGAGGGCCGAGCGGAAGCCGGTGGCCCAGACGATCGTGTCCGCCTCCAGGTGGAGGCCGTCGGACCAGGTGACGCCGTCCGCGGTGATGCGCCGGAACATGGGCAGGCGTTCCAGCGCGCCCTTGGCCAGGGCCTCGCGTACGACCGTGCTGTAGCCGAGGCCCGTCACGCTCACCACGCTCTGCGGCGGGAGCCCCGCGCGCACGCGCGCCTCGACCAGCGCGACGGCCTCGCGCCTGGCGTTCTCGCCGAAGTCGTCGTCCCGGAACACCGGCGGCCGCCGCGTCACCCAGGCCGTGGTCGCGGCGACCCCGGCGATCTCCGACAGCACGTGCATCGCCGACGCCCCGCCGCCCACCACGATCACGCGCCGCCCCGCGAACTCCTCCGGCCCCCGGTAACCCGCGTAGTGGAGCTGGCGGCCCGCGAAGTCCGGCGCGCCGGGGTAGTAGGGCCAGTGGGGCCGGGTCCAGGTGCCCGTCGCGTTGATCACGGCGCGGGCCGACCACTCCCCCGCGTCCGTGCCGATCACCAGCCGGCCGCCGTCGCCGTGCCGGACGGAGGCGACCCGCACCGGCCGTACGACGTCCAGCCCCAGCTCTTCCTCGTAGGCCGCGTAGTACGCAGGGACCACCTCGGCGGCGGGACGGCGCCCGTCCACGCCCGGGGGACGGGCGATGCCGGGCAGGTCGAAGATGCCGTGCACCTTGTCCATGGTCAGCGACGGCGACCGGTGGCGCCACGCCCCTCCCGCGCCGTCGGCCGCGTCCAGGACAACCGGCTCGAACCCGTACCGGCGCAGGAAGTACGCGCCGGACAGCCCGGCCTGCCCGGCGCCGATCACCACCACTTCGGTCTCTTCCACGATCAGGTGAAACCGCCGCCGGGCCCGCGCTCTTCCCTCACGTCTTCGCGCACACGTCCCGGTACGGCGTGGCACCCAGATACTCGCGCCACTCCTGGACACTGAGCGTGCGGCCGGCCCGCGCGCACACCTGGCCCACCATCGCCTCCGGCGCGACCGGCAGGTCGTGAACCCGCTCCGACACGTCGACCACCCGCAGCAGTCTCCCGTCGCCGGTGAAGGCCATGAGGTGCACGCTGCCGTTGTTGTCGAGCCGGATCTCCCCGCCCAGCGGCTGCCGGGTCGCCACGTCCCACAGATGGATCCCACCGCCCGCGTCGGAGACGGCGACCACGTCCCCTCGGGGGGCGAACACGACGGCGTCGAGCTCCTGGCCGGGAACGCGCAGGTCGGGTACGAGCAGCTGCCGGGCGCTCAGGTCCCACAGGCTGAGGCGGTGCCCGTCGTGCGTGGCCAGCCGCCGCCCGGCGGGATCGACGACCATGAAACCCTGGCTCCGCGCCGCGCCGAACCCGGTGCCGACGGGCTTGCCGGTCATGATGTCGTAGAACCGCCCGCTCGCCGACGCGATCGTCCTGCCGTCGGCGAGGAAGACGAAGTCGCGGGTGGCGAACGGCAGTTTCACGCTGCTGACCTCCTTCCCGGTGCGCGCGTCCCACACCCGCAGGCGGAAGTCATCCTGTTTCTGATTGTTCTGCGCGAAGACCGCCGCGAACAGGCGGCCGTCCCTGCTGTAGGCCCCGCCCATGGGGAGGAACGCCGGAATGCCCCCGAACGACCACAGCCGCCGCCCGTCGGTGAGGCTGTACGCGATGACCGCCTCCCCGTCCTGGAAGACCAGGCTGTCGTTGGCGGGGCTGAACAGCCACGGCGTCGGGTTGCCGGGATTGGGGTACGACGCGATCGAGCGCCGCGCGGCCACGTCCCACGTCCGGTACGCGGACGACGTGCTGATCAGCAGCCGGCGCGCGTCCGGGCTGATCGCTTCGATCCGCGCTCCGGAGGGCGCCCGGGCGCTCGCGGTGCCGGACCGCAGGGCGAGGCTGACGATGCGCTCGTCCACCCGGTAGCGCAGCGTCCGGCCGGTCGGGTCGAACCACACCTCGGTGACCTCGCCCGGCGCCTCGTATCTGAGGATCTCCTGGTGCGTGGTCACGTTCCAGACCCAGACGCGCTGCCCGCGCGCGCCGGCGACCAGCTGGTTGTCGGCGCTGAGCCGGACCGCCCACCGGGTGCCGGGGGCCGCCTGGCTCACCGCATCCCCCCAGGTCAGGCCGTCCTCCTCCGCCTCCGAGTCGGCGACCAGCCTGCCCGAGGCGGTGTCCCGGAGCTGGAACCGCTCCCCGGCGCAGTACATGAGCCGGCTGTCCGCGCTGAATCCCACGACCGGTTCCATGCCGCAGCTCTTCTCGAGAGCGGGCACGCGCCGCATGCCCGGCAGCCGCCACACGCGGATCGTCTGCCCCGGGGGCGCCACGCTCGCGACCAGCCTGCCCGAGGAGGCAACGGTGAACTGGGTGAGCTCGCCCCACTCCTTGGTGGGGATCTCGCGGCCGCGCTCGGCGTCCCACAGGTCCGTCACGCCGTCGGTGACGCTGATCGACAGCAGCGAGTCCTGGTCGCCGAAATCGGGGCGGAGCAGCTCCGGGTCGTCGCCCGGCTTCTTCTTGACGCCAACGAGGCGGCCGGTGCGCGTCTGCCACACGGTCACGGCCTGGCCGGCCGCGACGGCCAGCAGCCGGCCGGTGCGGCTCAGCGCCACCTGGTTCACGCCCTCGGCCAGCCGCGACGAGGTCCAGGAGGCGACCTGGCGGCCGGTCGCGACCTCGTACACGCGCACTCCGCGCTCGCTCACGGCGGCGAGGACGCGGCCGTCGCCGCTGACCGCCCGGGTGGCCGCGCCCTTGTCGGCGGGCGGGCTGAACGACGTGGTCTCGCGCTGGTAGACGGCCGAGGTGAGGCTGGAGCGGGTGTCGGTGCCCGGGGCCAGCCGCCAGGCGGCGACGCTGAGCAGCATGGCCCGCACCGGGTTCACCGTGCGCAGGTCGGCGGCCTGGTGGACCAGCTCGCGGCCACGGGCGCGGTCGCGTTCGGCCGCCACCTGGTCGCGCTGCTCGGCGGCCTGGCGTCCCTGCTGGACCGCTACCCCGGCGCCGATCACCGCCACCACCAGCAGTCCCGCCAGCGCCGCGGTGAGCAGGCGGCGGCGGCCGGCCCGGCGCCGGGTGACGCCGCTCGCGGCGCCCAGGAAGTCGCGTTCCAGCGGCGTCAGCGTCACCTGGTTCCGGCCGGTGGCGGCCCAGTCGAGCACGGCCTCGAGCCTGCTGCCCTGGAGCAGGTCGCCGTCCTTGCGGCCGTGGTCGTGCCAGGCGTGGGCGGCGCGGGAGATCTCGGGCAGGACGCCGAGCCCCTGCCGGTCGGCCTCCACCCAGCCGCGCAGCCGGGGCCAGGCGCGCAGCACGGCCGGGCGGACGATGCTCACCTCGCCGCCGCGTTCGGTGAGGATGTAGCCGAAGACGTCCAGGATGCGCCGCCGCTGCGCGGGCCGCTCGGGGAGCAGGTCGTCCACGGACGCGCGCCGTACGGTCTCCGTGCCGTCGCCGTCGATCGTGATCAGCCGCAGCAGCAGGTCGGGCACCAGCTCGCGCTCCTCGGGGGCGAGCAGGTCGTACGCGTCCTCGGCCAGGGTGCCGAGCCCCGGATCGGCCGCCGCGGCGCGCAGGCCCTCGCCGCGCTGGCTGCCCTCGCCGAGCGGGTCGATCGCGCCTCCGACCAGGGCGAGCAGCAGCCCGCGCGCGCTCGGCCGCCGCCCGGGGTCCTTGCTCAGCGCCGCCGCCACCAGCGGCCGCAGCGACGCGGGCAGCGTGTCCAGGTCGGGCTCGAAGGTGAGCACCCGGTGCATGACCCCCGCCAGGGTCTCCGCCCTGAACGGGTCCTGCCCGGTGGCGGCGAACACCATGATCCCGCCCCAGGCGAACACGTCGGCCGCGACGCCGGCCCGGTCTCCGGAGAAGACCTCCGGCGCCATGTACGTGGGCGTGCCCGCGATGTAGTCGCCGGCCGTGCGCGACATCTCCTCGGTGCGGGCGATGCCGAAGTCGATCACGCGCGGCCCGTCGGGTCCGAGCAGGACGTTGTCCGGTTTGAGGTCCCGGTGCACGACCCCGGCCTCGTGGATCGCGGTCAGCGCGGTCGCCACGGCGGTGGCCAGCCGGTGCAGGTCGTCGCCCGCGAACCGCCGCCCGGCGCGCCGCAGGTCTACACCCTCGACGTATTCGCTCACGATGTACGGCGGGGTGGCGGCCGGGTCGGCGTCGATCACCCTGGCGGTGCAGAACGACGCCACCCGGCGGGCGGCGGCGGCCTCCTTGGCCAGCCGGTCGCGTACCTCCGCGTGCAGCACCTTGAGCGCGTACCGGCCGCCGTCGTCGTCGTAGGCCTCATAGACGACACCCTGGCCGCCGGAGCCGAGCCGCCCGGCCAGCCAGTATTTGCCGATCTTGACCGGATCACCCGGCGCCAGACTCTCCACGTGACTTTTGATGCGGATGGGGCTCGATTGGTTGGCCTCACCCGGGCACGGGTGCCGTGGACCTGCGGACGATCAGCTCGGTGGCCAGCTCCACGTGACGGGAGTCGATCCTCTCGCCGGCCGCCAGCCGCAACGCGGTGCGCAGCGCCATCCCGCCCATCTCCCGCAGCGGCTGGCGGACCGTGGTCAGCGGCGGCGAGGCCATCCGGGCGACCTGGGTGTCGTCGTAGCCCACGACGCTGACGTCCTCGGGGATGCGCAGCCCGCGCGCCCGGGCGGCCTCCATGACCCCCAGGGCCAGCTCGTCGCAGCCCGCGAAGATCGCCGTCGGCGCCCGCGGCAGATCGAGGACGGCCGCGCCGCCCAGCAGCCCGTCGTGGTAGCGGAACTGGCCGGTCCACACGTAGCCGGGGATCACCGGCGCGCCCTCGGCCTCCAGGGCGGCGCGGTAGCCGTGCAGCCGGGCCTGGTTGCAGGCGGCGGTCGCCGGGCCGCCGACGTAGGCGATGCGGCGGTGGCCGAGCGAGAGCAGGTGGCGGGTGGCGGCCAGCCCGCCGGCGAAGTTCGTGGAGCCGACGCTGGTCACGCTGGCGCTCTGCAGGTTGAGCGGGTCGATCAGCACCAGCGGCAGACGGGCCCGCGCCAGCGCGGCCACCTGCTGGGTGGCCAGCTGTTCGCAGGTGACGGCGATCAGCGCGGTGCGCCCGGCGGCGACCAGGTCGCGGACCCAGGCGGTGCTGTGGCCGGCGTCCTTCTTGATGCTGACGACGATCCCGACGCCGATCTCGGCCCCGGCCTGCACCGCGCCCTGGATGATCTCGATGGAGTAGGCGTTCAGGTCGTCGTCGAACTGCAGCTCGACGCTCCCGCACAGCTCGCGCCGCGCCGTGGCCGGGACGTACTCGTGCTCCCGCAGCAGCGACTCCACCAGCGATCGGGTGGCGGGCGCGACGTCGCTGCGGCCGTTGAGCACCTTGGAGACGGTCGCGACCGACACGCCGGCCGAGGCGGCTACGGTGGCCAGGGTGGCGCGCCTGGGGGTGTCCGGCATCGTGCCTCCTCGCCTCGACGGGCGTGCCGCGGCCGGCCCGATCATCGGGGTGTCACAAGGGCGGACCGGAACGCGGGCTCGCAGCGGGCCAGGTGCGCCATGTCCGCATCGTAGAACCGGCCGTCGCCCCGGACCACGTGGTTGACGCCGCCACCGGTCAGCACCTCTTCGTCGGCCACGGCCGCCTCTCCCGATCACCGCCGGGCCCGGACGATGATCTCCGGGGCCCGGCGGTCAGTGTGTCACGCGGCGCCGGGACAGGGCATCCGAATAACGGCTCAGCGGCGGGAGCGGAAGGCCACGGCCGTCGTCGAGGTGATCGCCGACACCACCACGGTCATCACCAGCACGGTGTTGAGCGGGCTCTTGCGCCGGGACGGGCCTGCCGCGGCCCGCTGGTAGCGCGTCAGCGGGACGGCCGCCTTCGGCTTGGACGTCGTCTTCGTGGGGGTGGGCGTCGGCACCGGCACCGGCGCCGACCAGGGGGCGGACGGGCGCACCCGGCCCGCTCTCCTGCGCGGGCACTCCCCCACGTGGACCTCCGCCGTGCACACGCCGTCGCGGTAGACCGTCACGTGCGGCAGCACGACCGCGGGCGGCGCCCAGCGCTTGCGGGGCGGCACCGAGATCGACACCTTGGGCCTGGGCGAACGCCGCGTCCGGACCCGGGGCACCGTCACCGTGGGGCCGACGGTCACGTTCTTCGGGGGTGCCGGCGGCGCCGGGGGACGTACGGTCACCCGCGGCACCGGGCGCGGCCACGGCACCCCGTCGGCCGCGGCGGGGCCCGCGACGGTCACGGCGGCCAGGGCGACGGCGAACAGCAGCGGAGCACGCCGGACGCCCACGCTCACACTCCCCCGCCGATGCGGGTGAACTCCTGCAGCGCCCCCTGGAACGCCTCGGGCCCGACGGCCAGCGGCCCGGCGAAGGCGTGGGAGATGTCCCACGTCAGGTAGATGCCGAAGCCCAGCAGCGCGGACGTCGCCAGCAGCGGCAGCAGCGCCAGCCCTCTCGGCCTGGCCCCCGCCAGGAACGGGAAGATGGTGACCAGGACCCCGGTGAGGATGGTCAGGTGCAGCAGCCCCGCGGGAGGCGTGGCGGCGGCGTCGGCGGTGCGCTGGGCCCGCGCGGTGGAGATCGCGCTGAGCTTCTCCAGCACGGCGCTCTTGGCGTCGTCCTGCTTGTCGCCGGTCACCTGCAGGTCGGTGACGCGGCCGCGCAGCTCGTCCATCCTGGCGGCGCCGACCGGGTCCATCCTGCCCTCGCCCATGAGCGGCCACTCGTCCCTGACCACGAACGTGATGTAGTCGCGCAGCGCCCTGCGCACGTCCTGGGGCGCGGTGCCCGGCAGGGCGTCGGCCGCCCAGTAGGCGTCGACGGCCGCCTGGCTCTCGGTGTGGGTGTTGAGGCGGGCGGCGTCGGCCGTGGTCCAGGGAACGATGATCGCGATGGCGAAGACCAGCAGGAACATCGCCGACAGCATCGCTCCCGCGTGCGCGACCGACGGCCCGCCGGGGTCGCGGTCCTCTTCGGCTCGTTTGACCTTCCTGAAGATCAGCGCGGTGAGCGCCACCGCGCCCACCGCCGCCACGACTGAGAGCGTGTACGCCACCATGAAGAATCTCCCGAAACTCATCGGATACGCAACGTCACATTACTATCACACAGTGCAATGATGGCGCGAAGCACAGATCGGTAAAGGCCCGGGCAACCGCGGGCCCGCGGCCGGGTCTGGCGCGAGTCGATGAACGGGATCGGGGCGGCCACCTGTGGCTACGCTCGTGACCGCCCCGCCGGGCCTCCCGTGTGGCGATGGTTACACGGGTCCGGGAGGCGTGCCCTCCTGCGCGGCGAGGACCGTGACCGTCCTGCGCGAACCGTCGGCAGCCCTCGCCCGCACCCCTCCCGATGAGGCCCGCCTCACATGATCCGCCGGCCCGGGGGCCCGCGCTTCAGGGAGCGCCCCGGGGATTTCCCCTGGAGTACGGGCCTCCGCGCCCGCGCGGCAGATCCGGCCACCCGTACGACGGCGGCGGGGACCCGGACCGGCCCCGGCGACCTGGGGATAACCCCTGGTTTTCGCGCGACCTCTGGACAAGGGGACAGGCAAGTCTTACTTGAGCCGCCCGCCCTGCCGCGCAACGTTGGATTTCCCAGCGTGCGGAGGCCGGTATGACGTTCGTCGGACGGGATCAGGAGCTCCGATGCCTGGCCGCGGAGTTCGAGCGCGCCCGCGCCGGACTGCCCAGGCTCGTCGTGGTCGAGGGACCGGCGGGGATCGGGAAGACGACGCTGGTCCAGCGGTTCCTGGAGACCTGCGGGACGGGCAACGTGCTGTTCACCGACGGCGACGAGGGTGAGGCGCTGCTGCCGTACGGGACGCTGACCAGGCTGTTCGGCGGGCTCCCCGCGCAGATCGAGGCGCCGGCCACGGCGGAGCCGCCCGATCCGCTCGCGGTCGGGGCGGCGCTGCTGCCCGAGCTGAGCGAGCGGCAGGCGAGCGAGCCGCTCTGCCTGGTCGTGGACGACGTGCACTGGGCGGACGCGCCGACGTTGCGGGCATTGACGTTCTGCCTGCGCAGGCTGCGCGTGGACCGGGTCATGGCGGTGCTCATGCTGCGCGAGGCCGCCACGTTGCCGGGCCCCGAGGGGCTGCGGCGGCTCATCGCCGCCGACACCACCCACCGGCTGCGGCTGCGCGGGCTGCGGGAGCCGGAGGTGGCCGCGCTGGTCGGCGGGCGGGTGTCGCAGCGGGCCGTGGCCAGGCTGGTCGCCCACACCGAGGGCGTGCCGCTGCACCTGCGGGCGCTGCTGGAGGAGGTGCCCCTGGAGGCGCTGGACGACCTGGCGCAGCCGCTGCCGGCGCCCAGGTCGTACACGATGCTGGTGCTGGCCAAGGTGGCCCGGTGCGCGCCGCCGGTGCGCGAGCTGGTCGGCGCGGTCAGCGTGCTGGGCATGTCGTGCCCGCTGCACCTGGCGGCGCGGGTGTCCGGGGTGGCTGAGCCGCTGCAGGCGCTCGAGCAGGCCGTGCGCGAGGGCGTGCTGCTGGAACGGTCCTCTTCGCGCGGGCCCGTGGCGGCGTTCGCGCATCCGCTGATCCGCGCAGCCGTCTACCGCGACCTCGGCCCGGCGCAGCGCTCGGCCCTGCACGCGCGGGCGGCGCTGGTGGCGGAGGGAGAGCAGGCGCGGCTGCGGCACCGCATCGAGGCGGTGGCGGGCCCGAGCCCGGAGCTGGCCGCCGAGCTGGCGGAGCTGGGCCGGGCGCAGGTACGGCTGGGCGCGTTCGGCGGCGCGGCCGAGCATCTGAAGGCGGCGGCGGAGCTGTCGGGCGACCCCGCGCCGCTGGCCGCCGAGGCGGTGGAGGCGCTGCTGCTGGACGGACGGGTCGACGAGGCGGCCGGGCTGACCGCGAGCCTGCCCGAGGCCGCGCACCCGGCGGTGCGCGGCTACGCGCTCGGCCACCTGGCCATGGTGCGCGGCCAGGTCGAGGAGGCGCGGGCGCAGCTCATCACGGCCTGGGAGCAGGCCGGGCCGCCCGAGTCGGGCCTGGCGGCGCGGGCGGCGCAGCAGCTCGCCATGCTCTGCCTGGTCAAGGCCGAGGGCGGGCAGGCCGCCCGCTGGGCCGAACGCGCCCGCGACTCCCCCGGCTACCGCCTCAGCATCGACTACAACCGCTTCACCCAGCTCACCGGCCTGGCCGTCTCCGGCGAGATCGACGCGGCGCTGGCCGCGACCGCCGACCTGCCGCCGCCCGCGTCGGCGACGATCGCCGACCTGGACGCGCTGCTCGGCCGCGGGCTGCTGCGCACCTGCTCCGACGACCTGGCGGGCGGGCTGGCCGACCTGTCGGGGGTGGTGGCGGCGTGCGGGGAGCGTTCGGTGCCGTTCCGCATGCTGGCCACGGCCATGCTGGGGCAGGTCGAGTACCGTTCCGGCCGCTGGGACGACGCCGCCCTGCACACCGAGACCGCGGCGTCCGTGGCCGACGACGCCGACCAGCGGTGGCTCTCGCCCATCTGCCACGGGCTGGCCGCCCTCGTCCCGGCCTCGCGCGGCGACTGGCCGCTCGCGGAGTCCCACGTCCGGGCGGCCGTCGCCGGCGCGGACTCGGTGGCGGCGCTCGCGCACGGATGCAGCGCCGCCGCGCACCTGGCCGCCGCCAGGGGCGACCACGCCGCGACGGTGACGGCGCTGGAGCCGCTGCGGGCGGTGGAGGTGCACGACATCGTGTACGAGCCCGGCGTCGTACAGTGGCTCGACCTGTTCATCGACGCCCTGGTGGGGCTGGGCGAGCTGGACCGGGCCGAGACCTGCCTGGTCGCGGTCGAGCGGCTGGCGGGGCGGCGCGGCAGGCGTTCGGCACTGGCCACGGCGGCCCGCTGCCGGGGCGGCCTGCACGCGGCCCGCCACGAGAACGCCCTGGCCGACACCGCCTTCACCACCGCTCTCGCACACGCTTCTTCGACCGGCCCGGGGGCGGGGGCCGGGCTGCCGTTCGACGAGGCCCGGCTGCGGCTGGCGTACGGGCGGTTCCTGCGCAGGCTGGGCCGCCGCAGGCAGGCCCAATCCCACCTGGAGCTGGCGCTCGGGCTGTTCACCAAGCTGGGCGCGGCGCCGTACGTGGGGCGGTGCGAGCGGGAGCTGAGCGCGTGCGGGCTGCCGCGCGCCGGGTCGGGCGCCTCGCCACTGCTGCGGCTGACCCCGCAGGAGCAGGCGGTGGCGCGACTGGTGGCCACCGGGATGACGAACCGGCAGGTGGCCAGGGAGCTGGTGCTGAGCGTGAAGACGATCGAGTACCACCTGGGGAACGCGTACGCCAAGCTGGGGGTGAGCTCACGCGTGGCCCTCGCCACCAAGCTCATGCACTGAGCCCGCTGCAGGCGTTCGCCGGGGCCCGCCCACCCGTTGACCGACGAAGCGGTGGGCCGACTGACACCCGCCCCGGACCGGGATGCCTTGCGGACTTGCGCCGACCGGTGAGTGCCGGCCTCGCTGCAGGCCTATGCGCACCCGCGGAGTCGTGAGCGCGCCGGCGCACCGGGACGACGACGCCGACGCCTCCATGCATGACCTCGCCGTCCGGCACGCACCCCCAACGCTCCAGCAGCTCGTCCACGATCCCGGGCAGTTCGGCGAGCCACGACGCGCCCGGGTCTCCCTCACGCTCGACCGTGCTCCGCGCGAACACCTCCGGTATCCCGATCATCCGGGCACCCTACGTGCCTGCTCACCGCCACCACCCGGCGCGAGCTCGGTCGGGGTATAATGACCTTGTCCCGAGCGGTTGGCCGCCCGGGATTTTGCTTTTCATGCCCACTCCTCACCGCGTGATCATGAACGCGGCAGCGCCTCTCTTCCTGTCCATGAGCGCCGGGGTCATCGCCCAGCTCGTCGGCACTTCCCTGCTCGGACACCAGGCGACGGTTCAACTGGCGGCCTTCGCCCTCGTCGGCGCGGTGCTCACCCCCGTCACCGCGGCCGTGTCCGGCGACCTGCGCGGCATGGCTCCGTTCGTGGCCGCCTGCCGCGATCGTCCCGCCGAGGCGCTGCCCATCCTGAAAGACGCGCGTTGGCTGTCCCTCGTGCTCGGGGTGATCGGCGCAGGCGTCATGCTCGGAGTCCCTCTGATCGCGCGGGTCGGCGGGGTGTCTCGTGAGGTGACGGCCGAGTTCGGGGCGGTGCCTCCGCTCTTCGCCCTCCAGGTGCTGCTGGCCGCCGCGGGCGGGGGCGCCAACGGGGTGCTGATCGCGCTGGGACGCAGCCGGCTGGTGCTCTGGTCCAGCCTGTCGAGCACGGCCGTACAGGTGACCCTGCTCCTCCTCCTGGTGCCGAGAATGGGCATCCACGGCACCGCCATCGCGCTCCTGGCATCCACCGCCCTGGCCGTCACCGTGTCCAACGTTCTCCTGCTGCGCCTGCCGGGACTGGCGGGAGAATCGCCGTGGCCCGGACGCCCCCGCCCGCGGGAGATCTGGCGCATGGCCAAGGTGGGCCTCCCGATGTCGGCCACGGTCGTCATCTGATACCTCCGAGGAGACCCCCGCCTTCAGGCGGGGAAAGGAATCGGACTCCTGCGGAGCAGGGCAGGAGCAAGCGATTCGCCGCCAGGCGGACCGCTGTCTACGACAACCGGGCAGCACTTGGCTGGTCTTCCTGCAAAAATGTGATGCGTGGCGCAGCTGGTGAAGCGGGCCTACAAGTACCGCTTCTACCCGACCCCCGAGCAGG